>CALVZW010000049.1 GCA_944372675.1 uncultured Clostridia bacterium | reverse complement strand
TATTTTTTTTTATTTTTTTTTTTTTTTTTTTTTTTTTTTTTTTTTTTTTTGCTTTTTTTTGCTTTTTTTGCTTTATTTTTGTCTTACTTTGTTAATGTTGTTTTGCTTTGTTAATATTGGTTTAATTTTTTATTTTATTTATTTTTTAACTGCAAACTTTTTACAGTTTTATCTTAATTTTATTTTTTTAATCTTTACCTTACTATTAAAACAATCTAAACAATTTTTAAAATTTAAAAACACACTTCAACCTTTAATTTAATTAATATTTTATTTTGTAACACTAATTTTAAATATTAAATAAACTTATATAAATTTTACAACTTAATTTTTTTAACTTAAAAATTTTGTTCTTATTACTTTTGTATAATCATATTTTGACATTCTTATACATTTTATTTTATCTTGTGAAACCGTTGTAACAATTTTGTCAATATCACAAAAAATTTTGTTTTCACCATCAATAGAAATTAAAACATCTTTTGTTCTTTCTTGCGGTCGCAACTCAATTATTTTATTTTCAGGCACAATAATTGAATTATGAAATGATTTATATATTTTGTTGTTTAGTGGCGCAATAGGAGTAAGTTGCAAAGTGTGCAATGAGTTAAAAACTACGCAACCGCCAAAACTAAGGTTATATGCCGTTGAACCGCTTGAAGTAGAAATTAAAATACCATCTCCAGCAAAGTTTTCAAGTAGTTGTCCATCAATACAAACTTTTAAGTAAATTGCGTTTAAGTCCTTTTCACGAATAACTATTTCATTAAAGGAATTAAACTCATAATTTTCTTTTCCAACAACTATAGTTTTTTGTATTCCTACTTCTTCAACATTAAATTCACCACTTTTTAATCGACTAACAAAACTATGTATTTGATTTGGTTTTATTTCTTGCAAAAAGCCTAAAGTTCCAGCATTTACTCCAATAAAAAACTTATTTGTGTCAAAATTACAACTTCTCACCATTCTTAAAAACGAACCATCACCACCAACGGCAATTCCTAAATCAAAATCGTTTTCATCTTCAATAAATTCACTTTCTAGTAATTTTGCTTTTAATAATAATGCTATACATTTTGCTTTTGTATCGTCATTAACAAACAATTTAAACTTATTTATTTGCATTCGCTTTGTACCTATATAACACTGACGGTCTATGTCCGCCCCCCGTTTGCAGTTCGTCAGTTTTTTCGACTTTTGTTGCTATAATTCTTCTAAATGCGGGGTCTAATAATTTTTTATTTAATATGATTTCGTAAACTTGTTTTAACTCCCCTAAAGTAAATAATGGTGGCATCATATTAAACACAATATCGGTATATTCTATTTTGTTTTTTAATCTTTCAAGTCCTGTCAAAATGATTAGCGGATGGTCAAATGCTAAACTCTTGTTTTCAATAACTTCAAATTTGTATCTATCGGTTGTCAACTCCTTTAAAGTTTTTCTTATTTTAAAACTTAGTTTTTCCTTGCCGTTATCAAGCGAGATTTCAACTATGTCGTTTTGTTCATTAACAAACAAATCAAACCAATCGGCATTTTCATAAACTTCTTGATTTAGTCGTTCTTTATCAATTAACGCCATATAACTTGTTGCTACAACTCGCAAGCGTGGGTCGCGATTTAATCCGCCAAATGTATAAAGTTGTTCAATGTATATGTCTTGAATATTAGTTTCTCTTTTTAAAATGTTTCGGGCATTTTCTTCTAATTCTAAATTTAAGTCCAAAAATCCACCGGGTAAACACCACATATCCTTAAATGGATAATTCTTTCTTTTAACAAGTAATACACTAAAATATTTTTTATTCAACTTTCTATAATTATCGCTTTTTTTATTTGACACGCTAAATATTACAATATCCGTTGTCATTGATAACTTTTCATAAGCATTTTTATCATAATGTGCCAAAAATTCGCTTTCAGATTTGTACTCCATTTTTACCCCTTTAAAATTTCCACTAACATATTAGATACAATGCGCAAAACATCTTTTTTGTTTTCTTCTCTTAAATCAAACACCACTTTATGTTCTTTATCATAAAATTTGTCGTTTTGTTTATCAAATATGCTAACATAAACTATATCATCTTGACCAAACAAATTATTTTCATCTGCTCTTTTAAGTTTTCCTGTTATTCCAATTCCAATGGTTGCTTCAGTAAATTGAACTATTGCTTTTGCCATTGCTCTTGCTGTTTCTTTACTATAAACAGTGTAAGTATCAATTATTTCTTTTGGTACACCAAATTTTATTTTGTATTCATTTGAATAAGTAACTGCTCCAAAATTAAATATGTCGCTTGAACCTGCTATATTTGTAATTGCATTTGCAACCCCACCGCCAGTGCAAGATTCCATTATTGCAATGGTTTTACCTTGTTCTTTACACAACAAAACAACTTCACTAAACATTTATCTTACTCCTATTGTAAAGATTATTTTTGTTTATATATTTTATCACATTTTCGTTCATAAGAAAATTAATTTTATTAAAATTTTTAATATTTTCTCTTATAAATGTTGAAGACATTTTTTCTAATTTTAAATCAAAATATTTTATTGAAGAATTATATTGTTTTAATATTTCATTATCATAATTTAAGTTTATTCCGTTTCTTGTAACTACAATAACTTTGTAATGAGTTAAAATGTAATCATAATTTTTCCAGTTTACAAAATCTATTATGTTATCTTGTCCACAAATAAAACATATTTCATCATTTTTGTTTAATGATTTAAAGTAGTCAAGTGTTTGATAAGTATATACAACACTTTTTTTGTCTTCAAATTTTGAAATCTCAACATTTTTTAAATCTTTGAACATAATTTTAAGCATTTTATATCTATGCTTTATTGGTATTAAATCTTGTTTTTCGTAACTATTTCCTGTTGGAACTACAATTACTTTATCAACAATTTTATTTTCAAGTATTTTTTTTATTAACTCATAATGAATTAAGTGCGGTGGATTAAAGCATCCGCCGAAAATTCCTATCTTCATTTTATCACCTACATTAAATCAAACCATAAATTGTAACTTGTGTCGCTACTCATTCGAAAATCGCCACGAGGCGACAAACTAACTACACCCACTTTTACCGCGTCGGGCATACAAGAACGCTTAAACTGGTTGTTGAAAAATCTTTTTATAAAATCTTTTAATCTATTCTTTATAAAATTTTCATCTAAATTAAAAGTTTGTTTTGCAATAAATATAATTTTATTTACACTGCTTTTTCTTCTCACTAAATGATACAAGAAAAAGTCATTTAGTTCATAATCGCCAATTACTTCTTCAGTTTTCTGTGCAATTTCACCATCCATTAACGGCAATAACTCAGGTGAAATAGGCAAATTTAAAATATTATTAAGAACATTTTTAAGTTTGCTAACACTATCCGCAACCACTTTTATTATGTGTTTTACCAAGGTTTTAGGAACACCAGCATTAACTGAATAGCCACTCATATGGTCGCCGTTGTAAGTGCAAAACCCTAGTGCTAATTCCGACATATCGCCCGTTCCTACAACAATTGCGTTGTAATAGTTTCCTAAATCCATTAAAATTTGTGTGCGTTCGCGTGCTTGTGCATTTTCAAATGTTATACTAAAATCATTTTCTTTTAACCCAATATCTTTAAAGTGCTGTTTGCAAGCAGGTATTATACTTATTTCTTTGTAAGTTGCACCAATACATTCAATTAATTCTTTAGCATAATTTGCTGTTTTGTTACTTGTCCCAAACCCCTGCATTGACACTGCGATTATTTTTGTTTTATCTAAATTTAATATTTCAAAAGTTTTATTAATTACAAGTAAGGCAAGCGTTGAATCAAGCCCCCCAGATACGCCAATTACAACCGATTGAGTGTTTGTTGCTTTTAATCTTTTTGCTAAGGCAAATGCTTGCATATTTAGTATTTGATTACAAACTTTTTCAACATTTTCATTTGGCACAAATGGCATTTTACTATATTGTCTTTGTAAATGTGTAATTTTAAAATCTTGCAGGTTAAACGCTATTTTGCGACACAATCTATTGCTTTTTGTATTACTAAATGTACTATTTGATATTCTTTCAGTTTTTAAGTAATCAATATCAACATCTGAAAAAATTAGTTTACTTTCAAACTGATAATTTGCATTTTGCACTAAACACTTTCCGTTTTCAAATATCATACAATCGCCACCATATACTAAATCGGTAGTTGATTCATTAACACCTGATGAAACGTAAACATATCCGCATAATAATTTTGCCGATTGTACTTTAACTAAATCGTATCTATATTCATTCTTTGCTACTAAATCATTACTTGCAGAAAGGTTAAATATTATTTGTGCACCATTTAATGCCAAATCATCACTTTGCGGTTTAACCGCCCATAAGTCTTCACAAATTTCAACTCCAAATGTAAAATTTAAGTTGTTCTCAACAAACAATAAATCATCTCCAAATAAAACTTGTTTGCCGTTTATTGTAATTTCAGTAGGACTTTGCTCACTTGCTGGCGTGAACCATCTTTTTTCATAAAATTCGTTTGAGTTTGGTAAATGTTTTTTAGGAACAATTCCAAGTATTTGCCCATTTTTAATCACTATTGCGGTATTATATAGTTTGTTATCCGCCATAATAGGAGCACCAACTATGAATATTATATCTAATTCCTTAGTGTCTTCACAAATGTAAGATATATTTTTTTCAACTTGCTTTAAC
Source organism: uncultured Clostridia bacterium (assembly GCA_944372675.1). GTDB lineage: Bacteria > Bacillota > Clostridia > Christensenellales > UBA1242 > CAKVOD01. Next base: position 2,624 of record CALVZW010000049.1, on the reverse strand, counting down.
AAATCAACATTGAAAAATAAATCTTGACAAGTGTAACCAGTTAAACATAGTTCAGGAAAAGATAACACTTGTACATTATTTTTGTAACTTTCTTTTACCATTTTTACTATTTCTTGACAATTATATTTTACATCGGCAACTTTTAAACTTGGAACTACTGCTCCCACTCTTACATAGCCTAACTCATTTAACATTAATATCACTTTCCTTTTCATTTTTAATTTGCTTATCTTTTAAATGCTTATACAATAAATTTTGTTTTAAATCATATAAATTTTTTGATAAATCAACATAATATTTATGTGGATTATTTAATCTTTTTACTTCTTCCCATACAGTATTTAGTTCTTCCTTAACCTTCATTCTAATTTGCTCTACTGTAGGTTCAACATAAACTTGCTGTCCATTTTTAAATATCGGCACTTGCAACTCTTTTACAACATAATTTTTTAGCGTTGTTTGTTTCCAATTTTCTTTTTCGTCAAAAATTGTAATTTCATCTGTTGGTATTTGCTCGCTTGCAACTGCAATTAAATCGGCTAAAGCAATATTAGTATTTTTATCGTAAAATCTATAAACTTTTTTATATGTTGGATTTGTTATTTTTTCAACATTTTCACTTATTTTAATTTTTGGTGTAATAACTCCATCAGTTTCTGTTGCAACAAGTTTGTAAACTCCGTTAAAAACAGGACAACTTTTCGAAGTAATTAAATTTTCTCCAACTCCAAAACTATCAATAGGTGCTTTTTGCTCCAACAAATCTTTAATTATATATTCATCTAGCGAGTTTGAAACGCATATTTGACAATCTTGCATATCATTTTCATCTAGCATTTTTCTAGCACATTTTGATAAATATGCTAAATCTCCACTATCAAGCCTTATGCCTTTTAATCTATAGCCGTTAGGCTCTAAATAATTTTTTGCAACTTTAATTGCGTTCACTACTCCGCTTTTTAATGTGTCAATAGTATCAACAAGCAATATGCAGTTGTTAGGATATGTTTTAGCATAAGCCAAAAATGCTTGATATTCATCTTCATACTTCATAATATGACTATGTGCCATTGTGCCAAGCAGTGGAACACCAAATTCAAAACCTGTTTGATAGCAAGAAGTTCCAACCGCTCCGCCAATGTAAGCATACTTAGCCCCTATCACCGCCGCATCTAGTCCGTGTGCTCGTCTAGCACCAAATTCCATAACGGCTTTGCCTTGTGCTTGATTTACAATTCTCGTCGTTTTTGTTGCAATCATTGTTGCGTGGTTAAATCTATTCAATAAATCTGTTTCAAGTATTTGCGCTTCAATCGCTTTTGCTTTAACAGTAATAATTGGTTCATTTGCAAAAACAATCGTTCCGTCTGGTATTGCATAAATATCTCCACTAAACTTAAAATTGCGTAAATAATTTAAAAAATCGTCATCAAATTGTTGAGTACTTTTTAAGTATTCGATATCTTCTTCGTCAAATTTTAAATTGTTAATATATTCAATAATTTCACTAATTCCCCCAACTATATTATAGCCACCATTATCTAAATTCTTGCGAAAATAAACATCAAAATAACATATTTCATCGCTTTTGCCATTTTTAAAATCTGTATAAGCCATTGTTAGTTCATAAAAATCAATTAACTTTTTCATTTTTTCACCTTCCTATTTAGTAAATTCATCCACAATATTAGCCCCCGCTTGTTTCATAAGTTTAAAAGCCATTTCGTTGTATTCTTTTCTTAAATGATTAGGGGCATCATAAGTTTCTACAATATTTTTTGGTACAGTTACCATTACTTCCTTATCATTTTCGTCAAAGTAATTAATCATAGGTATAACTAAATTTAAAACGCATATATCAGTACAGCATCCCATAACAACTACTTCTTTTAAATTTTCATATTTATTCAAATCATTTTGAAAGTTTGGTGCAAACATTGCACTTGTGCTATTTTTTTTGTAAACTTCCGCATTTTCAAAAAATTTTTGCAACTGACTAACCACCTTGGCTTCTTCCGTTCCCTCAATGCAATGTTCTGGAAATTTCTTAAATTCTTTACAACTCTTTTTATGACATTCCACAACAAAAATCAATTTTTCGTAAGCATCGTCAATGTTATTAAGTATTCTCACTTGTTCACCAATTATTGCCCCAATGCCTTTGTCGTGCATTGCACCACAGTTTATAAATCCATTTACCATATCTACATTGATATATAGTCTTTTAATTTTTTTGTAATCCATTATTTTCATTCATTTTTCCTCTTTTTTTTATTAAAATGTGTTATTAACATTTTGTTATTAACATTATATTAAAAACAAAAGGATTTGTCAACCCTTTTTTACAAAATTTTTTAATTTTTTTTTGCAGGCAAGATTTCCTATCTTTTCTTTTTTTTTGCAGGTGGGATTTTCCATCCCCCTGCAACCCCTAGTGCAAGTGTTAGTTTTTATCTAAGGGAACTACCCGTTCCCTTAGAAACCCTTAGGCAAGGACAGGGTCCTTGACCTGTAGAGTTTGGCAAACACATAAAATTTAATTAGTGCGTAAAAACTTTTATTATTATTTTATTTTTTGCTTAACGCAAAAATTAATAATAAAAAATTTTTTATCACTAAATTTA
>CALVZW010000048.1 GCA_944372675.1 uncultured Clostridia bacterium | reverse complement strand
GCTCCACAGGTCAAGGAAGATTTTCCTTGCCTAAAGGTTGCTAAGGGAACGGGTAGTTCCCTTAGATAAAAACTAACTCTTAGTACACAAAAAAAATGACAAATAACTTAGTGTTATTTGCCATTCTTTTTTTATTTATTACTTAGGAAATTTAGGAAGATTAGGTTTAATTGGTGGCTTTCCGCTGTTGTTAGCAGGTGGGGTAGCACTTGGTTTGTTTGTAGGTGGTACACCGTTTGGCTTAATTGCTGGTTTTGGTGTCGCACTTGGCTTGTTGTTTAAATTAGGTGCTACATTTGGTCTGCTTGTCGGCGTTGCTTTTGGTTGACTTGCTTGAGTAGGGGCAGTGCTTGGCTTTGTCGCATTTGCTTGCGGTGGAGTTGCGTTTGTTTGTGTGCTTTGTGAAGTGTAATTGAATGTATCAAGTTTTGTATCCTTGCTTAGTTTGCTTTGACTGATAAATTCTTCTTCCTTGCGACGAGAATGTTTTTTGTCGTAATTATCTCTTATCTCAAACGCATCTGCTCGCTTTTTGCTCCTAATTACTACAAATATTAGTATTATCGCAATCAAAACTGCTACGCCCGCACCAATTAAATATATGAAATCGTAATTTGGTTCGGCTTTGTCAAGTGTTACATATAATGTTTGTTCGCCTAATGTTTCGTCTGTGTAAATTACTATGTATTGATGCTTACCATATTTTACTTCTTGACTAGGTGTTTGCCAAGCATAATTTTGTGGTAGGTCAATATCGCTAAGTATTTTTGCTTCGTTAACTTGACTTTGTGAGATATTAGGTATTTGTACGGCTGATAAGCCATCACTTACAAAGTTAAAGTTACATACATTGTTGTTTAATGAATAATTTTCCTTTTGTTTTCCTTGTAATATTAGTTGTGCTTGATAACCATCTTTATGATAAGCAATTTGCTTGCCTAATTCAATTATGTTGATACTTTCGTTTAATGGGGTAAAGTCAATAGGTTCGCCGTTTGCATTTGTAAATGAATAAGACGGTATTTGCTTTTGCCCGTTGTAAACGAGTGTTGTTTGTCCCCATACTATATTTATTTCGTAAGGGGTGATGATTACGCTTGCTTCAATTTCATAATCTTTGAAGTTTTTGGCTGTCAATTTAATGTAAATGTTTGTTGTTTGTGCGTCTTTAAATGTTAGGGCTTGCGTTGTGTAGTTTTTGCCGTCAAGACTATATGATGCTACATAATCTTTTGCAAGTGTTGAATTTACTTGGAATTCAACTGTATGATAACGGTTGTCATATGTTCCTACATAGTTTGTGCAAGATACATCAAAGTTTGCTTTTAATATTTGATATTGACAACTTAAATTTTCTTCAAATACATAATTACTGTTATTAATTTGTAAAAGGGCAGTGTAGTTATCACCAGCATTGATTTCCGCACCTTGTACGACGATTTGTAAATCTTCAATCATTGTTACTGGTATTGGCTCGTTGTTAAGTGTATTTAAAATTGTATACTTTGGAAATTGTAATTGCCCGTTATATGTTAATGGGTCATCGTCCCATTCAACTGAAAGAAGATATGGAGATATTACAACTTGTCCGCTTATTATATAGTCATTAAAGTATTGTGCTGATAACTTAACATAAACATTTGTTGTTTGTACATCTTTAAATTGTAAAACTTCATCGGTATAATTAATGTTATCTAAACTATATTGAACGGTATAATTCTTTGCTAATGGTGAATTAACATTGAAACTAATTGTGTGATATTCGCCGTCATAAGCTCCGTTGTAATTACTAAATGTAACTACAAATTCCGCATTAGTTATTGTATATTCACAAGTTGCGTTGTTTAATTCGTAGTTAGCACTGTTAGATGTTAATTGTGCTTGATAATTATTAGGATAAATACCAATACCGCTTTCGGTAACACTAATTTCTTCGCCGAGTGGGGCAGATACTACATAGGTTGGGAATTGTTCCAAACCATTATAGGTAAGTGTTGTATTTGTCCATTTTACATTTGATTTAAATGGTGTGATAACAACTTTGGCTTTTATTAAATAATCGTTAAAATAAGGTGCGGTAAATTTAATGTAAACATCAGTTGTTTGAACATCCTTAAATTGTAACACTTCTTGTGTGAATTGCGAATTATCAAGGCTATACAAAACTGAATAATTTTGTGCTAAGTTTGAATTTACTGAGTAAGAAATTGTGTGATATTGTGCGTCGTAAGTGTTTTCGTAGTTTTCGTATGTAACTACAAATTCAGTGTTTACAATATCGAAATTACAAGTGTTGTTAATTAAGTTATAATTAGCATTGTTTGTTGAAAGTATTGCAACATTGTTTGTGCTTGGATAAATTGCTTTTCCGCTTGTTATAATTTCAATTTCTTCGCCGAGTGGGGCAGAAGTGATTTCTTCATTTAAACTGTTGTATAGAGTGTAAGTTGGTAATTGTTCTTGACCGCTATATACAAGTGTTGTGTTTGTCCATTTAACCGTTATTTCGTAAGGTGTTATGACAACATTTGCTCTAACAATGTAATCTTCAACATAGTCGCCTGTCAATTTAATGTAAAGTGTTGTGTTTTGTACATCTTTAAATTGTGGCTCAACTGTTGAATAAACTTCGCCGTCGGTACTAAATTCAACTTTGTAGTTGTTTGTTGGTGCTGATTGTATTTGATAACTAATTTTATGATATTGTGCGTCATAAACATTTTCGTAATCGTTGACAATCACATCAAAGCCGTTGCTTTCAATTTTAAATGTTATGGTGTTGTTTGTAACAACATAATTATTGTTTGTAAGTGTAATTGTTGCGGTGTAGTTTATTCCTGAATAAATTTGTTTTCCATTTTCAACTATTCCTAATTCTTCATTAAATGGATTGTTTATTGTATATTCTGGGAATTGTTCTAAACCGTTGTAAGTTAGTGTTGTATTTCCCCAAACAACTGTGAGTTCGTAAGGGGTTATGTTGACATTAACAGTCTTTACACATTCATCAAAATATTGTGCGGTAAATTTAAGCGATATGCTTGAGTTTTGAACATCCTTAAATTGTGGAACTTCGGTTGTATATTCTTGTCCATTAACACTATATGAAACAATTACATTTTTTGCTAATGTTGAATTTACAGTGTAAGAAATTGTATAATTTTGTGCGTCGTAAACACCTTGGTAGTTGTTAACTTCAACATCAAATTGTGCGTTAACAATTGAGTAGGTATAGGTTGGATTACTTATGTTGTAATTTTTGTTTTTCCAAACAAGTTCTGCCATATATGAACCTGTTGCAACATTTTTGCCGTTTTCGGTAATTTGTAAATCTTCGCCTAAACTGTTGTGATAAGTATATGCTGGGAATTGCTCCAAACCGTTGTAGATTAATGTTTTATTTTCCCAAGAAATAGCAATTGTAAATGCAATAATATTTACACTTGCAGTTTTTGTAACTTCGTCAAAGTTTGGTGCGTTAAATTTAAGTGTTATGCCTGAGTTTTGAACATCTTTAAATTGTGGAACTTCGGTTGTATATTCTTGTCCATTAACGCTATATGAAACTGTTAAATTTTCAACTAATGAAGAATTTACCTTGTAAGTTATTGTATGATATCGTGCGTCATATTTTGCTTCATAATTATTAACTACGACATCAAATTGTGCATTAATAATATCAAAGTAGCAAGTGTTGTTTGAAAGGGTGTAATTGTTGTTGTTTGCTGTTACTTTCGCTAAATTGTTTGCGCTAACTTTAGTTGCTTGTCCGCTTGCAACAATTGCAAGGTTTTCATTGAATGGGTTAGTGTAAGAGTATTTTGGCATTTGTTCTTGTCCATTATATACAAGTTTTGTATTTCCCCATTCAATAGCAATACCATATGGTGTTATGTTCACTTGTAACTCAACAATTTTTTCGTTGTAGTTTGGATGTGTTATTTTAGCATAATAAACATTGTTTGATACATTTTTATATGTTGGATTTACACTTGTAAAAGTTGATTTGTTTGTGCTATATGTAATTGTTGCTCCATTAACTGTCGTTATGCTTGCACTGTGATTTTGTGCGTCATAAGTGTCATTGTAGTTATTAATTGTAATTAAACTATCATCTAAGTTAATTGGTAAAATTGTGTAAGTTCCGTCAATAAATGTTACATTGTAGTTAGGGTTATTGTAAGTACCTGTTATGCTATAACTTCCAACATTTGAAGTGTTTGTTGCTGTGGTTGAATATTGTAAATTTAGGTTATCTTCATTAATAACACTTCCGCTAGTAACTGAACCTGTTAACTTTAAAATATCTTGTAAGTAGTTGCTAGATTTATTGTCAATGGTTACTGTTACTTCTCTTGGAATTGAAACTAATGTTATTTCACAATAAATGTTATATTTTTTGTCAATATCAATAATTTGTAAAGTAAAATCATATTCTCCGCAAACACCTGTTACACCTGTAATTTTGTTATTGCTTAAAGAAACAAAAGTTGGTGCGTTTAATAAATAGTATTCAACATTGTTTGAAAAGTTGGTTAGGGTAGGGGTTGTGATATTTAAGTTTTCACCGTAAGTATTAGTAAAGGTTTGGTCGGTATATGATAAATTGTAATCTGCCTTTTCCCACAAAACATAAATTGTTACAATATATCGTGGGTTGCTTATATCTGCATTATTTAGCAAAATGTCATAGTAGTTAGTACCTGTTGTAATTTTTGTTAATTTATTTAGTGTTACATAGTAGCCATTACTATCTTTTGCTAATTTATCGGTAAATGAACTATCATAGTACAATCCTTTTACAACATAGTTAGATTTTGTTGGTAAATCTACATAAATATTTGATGTAGCACTATCAACTGTTTGCAAAACTGAAAACTCGTTTGAAAGTTCACCGCCGTCTAAATCGTAATAAGTATAAACATTGTTAACTTGTGATGTAAAATGTATATTAAATGTTAAAGTGTAAGTTTGCTCAGCCGTTGCAATGGTTATGGTTGAAGGTTTTTGCGTATTAATGTTTGAATAATTTTTGATTATTAACAAGTTTATTTGTAATAATGAATAATTATTAGTGTCATAGTTTTCAAACATAGTACTGGTTGTTGTTAGTAAATTATCAAAACTATAACTAACCACCTTTGAATAAGAAGCAAGTTCAAGCGTAATCATAACGCCATCATTACTTGTTGTGATGTCAAAAGTTTGTTTGTTTTTTGTGTATGAATTGTAATCATAACTATAAGTTGGGTGAGAATAAGTTAGACTACCGTTATTTTTTAATTGATAAATTGTTACACTGCCGATTTCTGCCGAATTCATTACAAAAATTTCTTTTGTTACAACATAATCATAATTGTTATCCTTGTTGTAGTCAAATGCAATTTTTAGTACATAAGTACCTGCGTCTACATTTGAATTCCTTGAATTGATGTCAATAGTTTTACTATTTTTATTTACTACTACTTTAAAATTTTCGTAAGAATTGTTGTAAACATCGTCAAAATATACTTTAATGTTGTAATCGTTATCATTTAATGAGTATGAATATTGTAAATCAATTGTTTGATTAGTGTAAAATATATTTTTTTGTTTAACTGTGTTTTCACTGGTTGTAGTTGTGTTATATTGATACTTACCATTGTATAGATTTGTAAAGTTTGAGTTTGATTCGCTAATTGTAACTTCTGGATTACTATTGTTATCGTAAAGCAACACACCATATAAATCGGTTAATGATTTGTCATCATAAGGAATGTACATAACTCCGTGATTGCCTACATTGTTACCCCAAGAGTTAAGCATTATCCACGCGCCAGTGTGTGTAATGTTGTTGCTATCAACAAATTTGAAATTATCATCCCAACCGATTATTGTTACTGCGTGGTCGACTGTGTTGTTTTCATCTGCGTTATAGTAAACACTGTAACCGTCTTCTGTTGTTGTTTCCGCACCTGTTGAACAAATTGCTGCGTATATTGCACTGTTGTTCATTATGTGTGATTTAATTTTTTTCTTGGTGTCTTCGGTGTTGGCTGTTTCTTGTTTGCCAAAGTTTGCAAAGTACACTGAGTCGGTTAGTGTAAAGTTATCATCAGCAAGCGAATTGAAAACTTTTTGATAGTTGCTATTATCAATTGCAAATGCGTTTTCAAAAGGTAAATCGGCTTCAAGCACTACACCATATTTTGAATCGCTCAAATAGTTGTAGTAGTATCCTAAGTTTCCGCCGTTACCAAAAATGTAGCCTTTTATATTATACTTTGCAACAAGTCCGGCATAACTTTCTGAAAAATCATACATTTCGTTGTATTTTATTGCTAGTGCTGATTCAAGAACTGTGTTACTTGTAAATGCCCAACACAAACCCATTGATGCTTGATTTTGTGTGTAAATAGCGTAATAATCACGCAAAGAGTAGTAGGATGGTATTGTGTCGTTAACGCCAACATCGGTAACTACATTTGATGAAAACAATTCGTCGTCAACAGGCACAATCCCTTGATAGTCGTCGGAAAGGTTGCCTGTGTTCGACATATCATCCAAATCAATTGAATCTTGATTTGCTACATCGCTATTATAAGAAGATAGGGCGCTAGATTTATACGCACTTAAATTTTGATTTGACGCATTAAAAAGCAACCCTATTGAAAAAACTAGTAATAATACTGTGCTTATTGTTAAAAAAGTTATTTTACTATTTAATTTCCTTATCATACTCACACCTATTTTATAAAATATTTTATAATATTTATTGTATCATAATTGGCAATAATGTCAAAGGGTTTTTTATTAAATAATAAAAAAAAGTTGTACAATAATTGAGTAAAATGTGGAAAAATGATAAAGTTTGTCATAATGCACAAAAAAAGATTTGCTTTTTTTTAAAATTAATTGTATACTATAAACTAGTTTGAGTAAGAGGTGAAAGTATGAAATGTATATTTTGCGGTTGTGAGGAGAGCAAGGTTCTAGATTCGAGAAACACTGATGAATTAAATGCAATTCGTCGTCGTCGTGAGTGCGTAAAGTGCGGTAAGCGATTTACAACTTACGAAACGATTGAAACTACACCGATTTTGGTAATTAAGTCGGACAACTCTCGTCAACTTTTTAGCCGTGAAAAGATTATGAACGGGTTAGTCAAGGCGTGTGAAAAGCGACCTGTTACTTCGCAAGATATGGAAAACATTGTTAACAAGGTTGAACGCATAGTACACAATCACACTTCACAGGAAGTAAAATCTAGTGAGATTGGTGAAATTGTTATGAACGAACTTAAAAAGATTGATGAAGTTGCTTATGTTCGTTTCGCTTCCGTTTACAAGCGTTTTAAGGATATTGATAACTTCGTTGACTTTCTTCACGAGTTCGAAAACGCTATTAAAAGAAATTAAAGGTGCTTTGACACCTTTTTTGTTTTTGCGTGTAGGGTGGGGGAGTGAGTGTAGGGGGATTTCCCATCCCCCTACGACCCCTAGTGCAAGGACAGGGTCCTTGACCTGTGGAGCCTTTGGAGAGACAAAGCCAAGTTTTTTGCGTTAGCACTTAAAACTTTTGTCTTTTGCTACCGCAAAAATCCAAGTGTAAAGGGTGTGTATGTTCTATTAATAGTGAGTAGTTAATGTTAATTTATTTTTTATTGTTTTTGTTTTGATAATGATTAATTTTTTTTAAATAACAATCTAAATAATAATTTAAGTCGTAAAAAGAATAGTTTAAATTTCTTAAACTACAAAAGTATTCGTAACAGCTATTGATAATAAATTTATTATTTTTAGGAAAATATTTATTGCATATTTCAATAATTTTATTTTCTAAGTCAACTAGTGTACCTATCATATAGTAATTTAAGCACTCTGTAAATAGTTGTGCTTTTCTTTTTTCTTGTTCTTTTTTTGTCATAATAACTCCTTTATTGTTTTTTCATTTTAGTATACCATAGGCAATGCCTATATGTCAAATAAAAAATAGGCAATTCTTATAAAATTTATTTAGGAGAATTGAAAATGGTTATATTAGAAGAAATAAGAAACAATTTGATTGAAGCAATTAAATTGAGTGGAATATCACAAGTTGAACTTGCTAAAAAGTTA
>CALVZW010000047.1 GCA_944372675.1 uncultured Clostridia bacterium | reverse complement strand
CTCCACAGGTCAAGGAAGATTTTCCTTGCCTAAAGGTTGCTAAGGGAACGGGTAGTTCCCTTAGATAAAAACTAACTTAGCAAAAAAAACTCATAGAGAGTGAAGGGCATAGAATAGTTAAAAGGTGAAAATATGGAAAATGAAATAAACTTTGTTGAGTGTAGGGTGGATGAAGAATTAAAATTACATAGTACAGTGCGAATTGGCGGTAAAGCAAAGTATTTTTTTATGCCTAAAAATTTTTATGAGTGCTTAAAAGTCTTTGAGTTTGCAAAAATAAATAAATTGCCAATATATATATTAGGTAATGGCTCAAACACTTTGTGTAGTAGTTATGGCTTTAATGGTGTTGTTTTAAATACTAATTACTTAAATCAAATGTATTTTGAAAATGTAAAATTAAGAAAAATAAATAAATGTAATATAATTAAATATTTTAAAATTAAAAAAAATAAAGTGCATTGCAATTTGTTTGATTTAGTTAATGTTGTAAATTGTAGTATTAAGTTAAATAAAGCAATGTTAAAGAAAAAATATTTGTTTGCTAGTTGCTTTTGTGGTGTGAATTTAATTAAATTTTCACATTTAGTGAGCAATTTTGGCTTTAAAGGACTTGAATTTGCTTGCGGTATTCCTGCTAGTGTCGGCGGGGCAACCTTTATGAATGCGGGCGCTTTTAATGGACAAATGGCTAATTCAATTTTTCGCGTGCTTGTTTATGATTACAAAAATAATTCGCTTTATTTTAAATATAATTGTAAATTAAATAATAATCTTTACAATTTTTGTAAATATTTACATAAAAGCATATGTGTTCAAAATTTAAAGTTAAAAAAATTAAAATTAAGATTAAATAAAGTTAAAAAGATTAGTTTTAAGTTTAAAGTTAATAAAAATGTTTTAAAATATAAAAGAGTAAAAAATAATAAAACAAATAATCATATTAAAAAATTAAAATTATATGATAAAAATAGCACAAATTGTTATAGTTTTGTGGATAAAATAAAAGATAAAGGTGCAATTTTAAAAAATGTGTTAGTTAAAAATTGTGAAGAAAAGTATATTGCCGATTATAGAAAAACAAATATTACGCAAAACGAATTTATTGTTGCTGTAGATTTTGTGTTTAGTAATGATTTAAAAAGTAAAATTTGTGAAAGAATAAACTATAACACGCAAAGACGAATTTCAACACAAGCAGTAAAATTTAGTAATCTTGGCAGTTGTTTTAAAAGACAAGGTGATATTATACCCGCTAAACTTATTGATGAATGCGGACTAAAAGGCTTTAAGGTGGGCGGGGCTATGGTGAGTGATGTTCACGCAGGCTTTATTGTAAACTACAAAAATGCAACAAGTGATGATTTTTTGAAACTTTTAAAAATTGTGCAACACATAATTTGCAAAAAATACAATATTATGTTACAATATGAGTTGAAATTTTTAGGAGATATGGATGAAGAAAAATAAAGAAATTATTACAATGAAAGAAAACAACAACAATATTGACAAGTTACCTAGTGAAAATGTGGATAAGTTATCTATTGAAAACAAAGTAACTAATGAAGAAGAAAAAAGAGTTATACCTTATGGCGATTATCACACGCACACCACTTTTAGTGATGGTGTTAGCACTTTGGAAGAAAACATACAACAAGCAATAAAAATCGGATTAAAAGAATATGCGGTTACTGACCACGGCTTTAAGCACAGGTGGTCGGGCATAACTTTTGCTAATTTTCAAGTGCAAAGGCGTCAAGTTGAGTTGTTTAGGGAAAAATACCCGCAAATAAAAATATATCATACAGTTGAAGCAAACTTGATGGGGTATTCTGGACTTTTGGATATTGAGCCATATAAGGACCAACTAGATTTTTTACAAATGGGTTTTCATAAAACTGCTTCAAACGAAAGTTTTTTAACTTGGCTTTCGTTTACTGCGTCAAATTTAATTTTTCGTCCTAGCGAAAAGAAAATTCAAAAGAATACTTTGGCATACTTAAGGTGTATTGATAGATACAATTTGCAGTTTGTAAATCATTTAAAATATGGCATTTTGGTTGATGTTAAGGAAATTGCTAAGGCTTGCGTTGAAAGGGGAACTAAAATTGAACTTAATGGCAAGCGAATTTTCTTTACTCAGCAAGAAGTGGATGATATGCTAGATTGTGGCGTTGACTTTGTTGTAAACTCCGATGCTCATTCAAGCGAAAGAGTGGGTGATGTGCAGTTGGGTATTGATTTTGCTAAAACTCACGGCATTCCACTTGATAAAATTGTCAACCTTAACAAATCGATATTTGATTAATGATGAATGATGAATGATAAATGATAAATTAATGATGAATGATTAATTAAGGTTAACAATTATAAATGATAAATTAATGATGAATGATGAATGATGAATGATAAATTAATGATGAATGATGAATGATAAATGATAAATTAATGATGAATGATAAATGATGAATGATTAATTAAGGTTAACAATTATAAATGATGAAGTAAGGATGAAAAATTATGAAAAACATTTTGGCAGAAAAAAGCAAATTATTTGCTATTAGAATAGTTAAGTTATCAGAGTTTTTAATGAATAAAAAACAACATGTGTTAGCAAATCAAATTTTGAGAAGCGGCACAAGTATTGGTGCAAACATAGCAGAAAGTGAATATAGTTCCAGCAAGGCGGACTTCATAAACAAACTCTACATTGCACAAAAGGAAGCAAACGAAACAAAATATTGGCTGACTTTGTTAAATGAAGTAAATTATTTAGAAAATAAAATGTTTGAAAGTTTAAATATGGATGTTGAAGAATTGTTAAAACTTCTTTCAAGTAGTATCAAAACGGCAAAGAACAACAAAGAAGATATATAAACAATAATTTATCATTAATCATTAATCATTAATTATACAATAATTACTCATTACTCATTAATCATTAATCATTAATTATACATTAATTACTCATTACTCATTAATCATTAATCATTAATTATACATTAATTACTCATTACTCATTAATCATTAATCATTAATCATTAATTATACATTAATTCATCATTCATCATTCATCATTTATCATTAATAATTAATCATTTATCATTAAAAAAAGGAGTGTAAGCAAAATGTCATTTTCGGTTAGAGCAAAGACAGAAATTGCGCAACAGCCATTAGGTTCGACATTTGAAAACTTGGCGGAACTTGCCGCTTTGACCAAAACTTGTGGGCAACTTGAAAAGGGCAGTGATAGTTATAAAATAAAAATATCCACCGAAATATTGCCCGTTGCTGAAAGATATGTAAATATTGTGGACAACCTTTGGCACGAAAAAATTGATTTGACAAGTGCTAAGGACACAATTAGAAAAGATAGTATTCGTTACACTATGGTTATTGAAGATAAACTTGCTACAAAAATTTTGACTAATTGCTATTTAATTAGAAAAAATGCTTTTGATAGATGGGAAAAAGTCAACAATATTTCAAGATTTATCGTCAATGATGAAAACACGCAAAGGGCATACATAAGGGGTGCGTTTTTGGGTTGTGCTAGTGCTAACATTACTATTGATGAAATTGACAGTGTCAAAAAGCACAGGGGCGGATATCACTTAGAGTTTGTGTTTGACAATGAAGCATACGCAAAAGACTTTGTGCATATACTATCTAATTTTGACATCAATTTAAAAACTACAATTAGAAAATACAATGTTGTTTGTTATTTAAAAGAAATTGAAGCCATTTCTGATTTGCTTGCACTTGTGGGGGCAAGTAATGCCGTTTTGGTGCTACAAAATGAATTGGCTATTAGACAAGTTAGAAACAATTTAAATAGGCAACTAAATTGTGCTTGTGCTAACATTTCAAAATCGGTGGATGCTGCCATTAGACAACTTGATGCTATTTCAAAGATAAATGCAATTATTGGCATTGAAAATTTGCCGGAACATTTGCAAGACTTGTGTTTACTAAGGCTTGCTAATCCTGAGGCTTCTTTTGATGAGTTGGTAAAACTCACTAATCCGCCACTTACGAAAAGCGGTATCAATCACAGATTTAGAAAGTTAATTGAAATTGCAAATGAACTTAAAGAGTAGGAGTTAAAATGAATCAAGATAATTTTGATAAAATGCAGTTTGAAAAAATTAAAAGCGAACTCAATGCTGATGACGAATTAAATAGTCAAGCGCCTGTTGATGAGAATGCGCCTAGTGATGCTAGTTTTGAATGTAATTATTCAATACCTGCTAATATTTCGGCTGTTGTGGAGCAATCAAAACAAGAACAAGAAAACGAACAAGGTAACGATAACAATTTAGACAAAAGCGGTGAAAAAGTTACAACTACTCAAGTTAATAATGAAAGTGGTGCGGATGTTAAAAATAAAGAAGATGTTAAAGATAATACAACCGCTGAAAATAAGGTAAATGTTGACAATAAATCAACTACCGAAAACAAAGAAACCACTGAAAACAAGGCAAGTACTGACAACAAGCCAAGCAATGAAAGTGGACAAGCACAAGAAGAAAAAAAGGGAAAACCTTTTGTACACTTGCATTTACACACCGAATACAGTTTGCTAGATGGTATTGCACGCATTGATAAACTTGTTGATATGGTGGCTGAACGGGGTTGGCCAGCAGTTGCAATGACTGACCACGGCAATATGTTTGGTGCATTAAAGTTTTACAAAAAATGTTTGTCAAAGGGCGTAAAGCCAATTTTAGGTACTGAGTTTTATCTTTGCGATGACCGCTTTGATAAGGTGAGCAAAAGTAAATATTATCACCTTATTTTGCTTGCTAAAAACAATGTTGGGTACAAAAATCTTATTAAACTCAATTCCACTGCGTTTATTGACGGCTTTTACTACAAGCCTCGTATTGACTACAAATGTTTAAGAGAGCATAGCGAGGGGTTAATTTGTTTATCTGCTTGCTTAGCAGGACACATTCCGCAACTACTAATTCAAGATAAGTATGAAGAAGCAAAATCGGTTGCTCTTATGATGAAAGATATGTTTGCTGAGGGCGATTTTTACCTTGAATTACAAAATCACGGTATACCTGAGCAACAAGTTGTCAACAAGGGACTTGCAAGAATTTCAAAGGAAACAGGTATTCCGCTTGTTGCAACAAACGATGTGCATTATTTAACGAAAGAAGATTGGGAAACACAAGATGTTTTGCTTTGCGTTCAAACAGGTAAGCAAATTGATGATGAAAACCGTATGAAGATGCCTGAACACGAGTTTTATCTTAAAACTTACGAAGAAATGCTTGAAGCATTGCCAAACTACGAAGAAGCATTACAGCGTACTCTTGAAATTGCTGATAAGTGTGATGTTGTCATTCGTTCAAAGGCTCACGGCGATATTCCTAACATTGACAAAAAGTATGTTTTGCCGGCAAACGAAAACTACATTCCAAAATATGTTCCAGAAAACGGTATGGAACCTTATGAATATATGCGATATCTAACATATAAAGGACTTAAGGAAAAATACCCTGAAATTACGCCAAAAATTAAAGAAAGGGTGGAAATGGAACTTGAGACTATACATAGTCAAGGCTTTGTTGAGTACTTCCTTGTTGTGTGGGACTATGTAAACTTTGCTCGTGAAAACGGCATAGGTGTTGGACCTGGTCGTGGTTCGGGTGCGGGTTCGATTGTTGCGTATGCTATGGGTATTACTCAAATTGAGCCGTTAAGATACGATTTGCTGTTTGAAAGATTTATTAACAAAGAAAGAGTTTCGATGCCCGACTTCGATGTCGATTTCTCGGTTGACCGCCGTCTTGAAGTTTACGACTATTGTAAGCGAAAATATGGCGACAACAATGTTAGTTTCATTGTAACATTTGGTACAATGGCGGCGAAAAATGCCATTCGTGATGTTGCCAGAGTTTTGGGTATGCCATATTCGCAAGTTGATAAAATTACAAAACTAATACCTGCAAAACTGCCTGAAGGTATTGCACATCCGCCAATTTTAAGGCATTACTTTGGGTTAACGGGTAAACCTGAAAATGATAAATACATTATACCTGAACTTAGACAAGTTTACGATAGCGACCCTGAAATTAAGCGTATTGTTGATTTAGCGGTAAAACTTGAAGGGTGCCCGCGTAATACGAGTATGCACGCAGCGGGGGTATTAATTGCACCCGACCGCATTGACGAGTTTGTTGCTTGTGCTAGAAATGGCGAAGATATTACTACGCAAGTTGATATGATTGAACTTGAATCGCTTGGCTTACTTAAAATGGACTTTTTGGGCTTGCGTACTTTGACTGATATTAACTTAGCAATACAATATGTAAAAGAAGATAAGGGCATTGTTATTGATTTTGATAAGTGTCAATATGATGACCCTAAGGTTTATGAACTAATTGGTACGGGTAATACGGATACGGTGTTCCAACTTGAAAGTGCTGGTATGAAAAACTTTATGCGGGAACTTAAACCAACTTGTCTAGAAGATGTCATAGCGGGTATTTCGCTTTATAGACCAGGGCCAATGGATAGCATACCGCGTTATGTTTACAATAAGCATAACCCTGAAACTATTAAATATCCGCATCCTATTTTGGAAGATACGCTTAAGGCAACTTATGGCTGTATTGTTTATCAAGAACAGGTTATGCGTATATTTCAGGATATGGGTGGCTATTCTTTGGGACAAGCGGACAATGTGCGCCGTATTATGAGTAAAAAGAAAAAAGACAAAATGGCACTTGAAAAGGAAAAGTTCATCAATGGTTGGAAAGACCCTGAGGGCAAAAAGAGTATTGAAGGTGCTGTTGCTAGGGGTGTTCCTAAGGAAGTGGCTGAGCAAGTGTTTGCGGAAATGGAAAGTTTTGCTAGTTATGCGTTCAACAAGTCGCACGCAGCGGCATACGCTTATTTAGCATATCAAACCGCATTTTTAAGATGTTATCACGAAGTAGAATTTATTTGTTCGGTGCTTAACAATCGTATTTTTAACTCGGATGAAATTAAAACTTACACTGCACTTGCTAAAAAACAAAAGATTGAAATTTATCCGCCTGATATTAATCACTCAAAAGCGTATTTTAGTGTTGAAAACGGCAATTTGCGTTATGGGTTATGTGCTATTAAAAATGTTGGACTTCCTGTTGTTGAAGAAATTATGAAGGCAAGGGAAAAGGGTGATTTTCACGATTTGCTTGACTTTTTACAACGCACGGGACCACAAGTTGCTAACCATAGGACTATGGACGGACTTATTTTGTCGGGGGCGATGGACTGCTTTGGTATTCCGCGTTCGCAACTGCTTGCGGGACTTGACCAAGCACTTAGTATTGTTCGTGGCGAACGCAAAAATGTTGAATCGGGGCAAATGTCGTTGTTTGATGGTTTGCTTGCTAATGATTCGGCGGTTAATCACATTGATTATCCTGACATACCAGAATATCGTAATGCTATGAAACTAAAACTTGAAAAGGAAGTTTTGGGTACTTATGTATCGGGTAATCCGCTTGATGAGTTCGTTGACGATATGAAGGAGTTTACACATTCAACTCAGGACTTTAAACCGCTTCAAGATGAAAATTTTGAGCAAGAAGATAGCGATGAGTTTTCGTATGGCGTTAATGATGGTGATGTCATTGTTATTGGCGGTATTATTACTGAATTTAAAAAGCGTATGACTCGTGCTAGCAACAAGGAAATGATTACTGGGCATATTGAAGACTACTATGGGACGGCGGAATTTGTAATTTTTCCTAATCAATATGAAAAGGTTAAGGGACAATTTAAAGAAGAAGACATTGTCAAATTAGTTGGACACATTGGGCTTAGAGATGGCAATCCGCCTAACATTATTGTTGACAAAATTGAACCGCTTAAAGCACCTGAAGTTAGCAAGCAAGTTGTTCAAAATGTTGCGGTGGCGGTTGAAAAGTTGCCTAAACTTTATTTGCGTCTTGATTGGGCTGGTGATATTAAAGGTAAGGTTGTTGATTTACTTTGTGAGTACAAGGGCGGTTACGAAGTTGTTATCAAAAACACTGCTGACAACAAGGTTTACAAAGTACCGCAAAAGGTTAGCAACTCTAACTCTCTCATTAGTGAACTCTCCGCTTTGCTCGGCTCGTCTAATGTCGT
>CALVZW010000046.1 GCA_944372675.1 uncultured Clostridia bacterium | reverse complement strand
AGCACCCATAGTGAAGTGGATATCACAATAGTCTTCGGAACTATTATCGAGGGTTCGAATCCTTCTGGGTGTACCAACAATAAAATTAGTGAACATTCACTAATTTTTTTTGTTATTTACAAAGCCTTTTTCTAAAATTATTCATTATTTTAATTTTGTATGATATCAAGAAATTCATATCTTTGAAAAGTAATTATAGTATTTTTATGCCCTAATATTTCAGCAACTGTTTTTACATCCATTTCAAATTTAAGCACACTAGTAGCAAATTTGTGCCTTAAAAAGTGAAAATTTTTGTAAGGCATATTTAGATTTTTCAATATTGATTTAATATTTTTTGATATTCCCTAGTTTCCACCATCCCATTGTTTTTTTAATATACTGTGAATAAGATTTTTCCCTTATAATTTTTAAAAATATTTATAATTGTTTAGGAGCGGTATTATCCTATTCGAACTTTTAGTTTTAAGTGTATAAATAATTATTATAATTTTATTGTCTTTCTTCCCTTAAAATGCCGATTTTATTATCATCATATAATTTTGTTAAATTCAATATAATTATAAGTTAATGCCAATAATTCACCAATTCTTAAACCATAATATAAACAAATAATAATTCCAATGTAGTTAGTTTTTTACTAATCAACCAAATTTTTTCAACTTAGTTTGTTCACCCTTTTTAAATCACAAACTTTTTAAGGTATTTTGATTTGATTAGTACAATTAACATTTGTTATGCCTAAATCATTTGCAAATTTAATTGCATTTTTTAAATAATTAAAACCATTACAGTACTATTTGAAAGATTACCACCAGTTTTTTTTATTTTTTTCCCAATTTATAACATACAAATTCTTAAAAATTTTTTGTAATTAATGATTCAAATTCATACATTCCAAGTATTAAATTAATGTGTGTCGTAATAAGTTGTAAATAAGAATTATATGTGCTTAACCTAACAAAAAACTTTAACATATTTGCTAAGCCATAAATTTATCGATTTTGCTAAATCATAATTTTTTCTCCTATAATTCAAATGATTTAAACTTTTATATCAAGCAAAATAATGTATTTGGCAATATAAATTTTTTAATTACAAATTAAATGGCATTTTTTGGATTTACAACATTTTTTATACTAAAATGAAATAAAAAAATGAAAAATTAAAAAAATTCGTTAAATACATAAAAAAAAAATAAAAAAAAATATACAAATTTTGTTTTTTATGGTATAATTAATTACTTTTTTTTAAATGATATGCCATTTGTTATGTAATTGACTGCATAAATTTAAAAAGATTAATTTGTAAAGTGCATTTTAAATTTAGAAACAATTTGATAAAAAAATAAAACATTTAAATTAATATTAATTTTTTATAAAAAATTTTATTTTTTTATATGCGTTTTATACATAGATAATATAAAATTTTAAAAAAAATTATTTAATATTAAGAAAAATTAATTATTATAAAATAAAAAAGGAGTTAGTATGTCGTTTATTTCCATATATTTTTTGCTATTTTTGTTATTAGTAATATTTTTCTATTTTAACATACCCAAAAAACATCGTTGGATTGTCTTACTAATATCAAGTTACCTTTTTTATTTACTTACAGATGTTCGTGCCGTCATATTTATTATACTAACTACTTTAACAATTTACTTAACAGCAAAAAAATTTAAATCAATTACAGAACAACAAAAAGAATTTTTTGCCGACAAAGATGAAGAATGGCTTAATCTTAATAAAAAAGATTATGTTAAAAAAACGAAAAAAACGAAAAAAATATTACTAACCCTTACCCTTCTATTTAATTTCGGCATATTATTTGCTTTAAAATATTTTTCTTCAATCGCTGATTCAGTTGCCAATTTATTAAATTTACCACCTTTAGAATTATCAATCCTTTTACCTTTAGGAATTTCATTTTATACATTTCAAAGCGTAGGTTATTTAATAGATGCTTATTACAACAAAGTTGAACCAGAAAAAAACTTTTTTAAATTTGCTTTATTTGTTAGTTTCTTCCCACAATTAGTGCAAGGTCCTATTAGTAGATACAACCAACTTGCTCCACAATTAATTGATGGAAATAATTTTAATTACAATCAATTTAAATCTGGCATTTTATTGATGATGTGGGGATTTTTTAAAAAATTAGTTATTGCAGACAGAGCAAATATTTTGTATTTATCAATTATGGATAATTACACAATGTATCAAGGTGCAGAAATTTATTTTGGTATGCTTTGTTTTGTCCTTAAACTTTACTGTGATTTTTCTGGTGGAATTGATATTGCTAGAGGTACTGCAGAATGTTTAGGTATCAATCTAACTCAAAACTTTAAGCGTCCTTTCTTCGCTCTTAGTGTTACAGAATATTGGCGAAGGTGGCATATTACATTGGGCGCTTGGATGAAAGATTACGTACTTTATCCTTTAACACTCAGCAAAGGTTATAACAAATTTATTAAAAGTTGTAGAAAAACTTTTAAAAACAGTGTAGCAAGCAAAGTTATACCTGCAGGAGTAGCGATGTTCTTCATTTTCCTACTCGTAGGTATTTGGCATGGGCCAAATCTTACATATTTCTTATTTGGTGTTTATAACGGTATAATTATTCTAATAGAAACAATAGTTAACGAAACACGAAAAATTAAGAAAATACAACCTAAACAACATAAAAAAACTACAAAATTTTTTATAACATTTACAAAATTTAGTGTAACATTTAGCTTAGTTGCATTTGGTAAGTACTTAAGTGCCGCCCCAGATGTAACCACAGCATTTAACTGGTTTATTGCAACTTTCCAAAACCAATCATTTATTATGCTATTCAATGACTTTTTAACCCGTACAGATTTTAGTGTGACAAACGCAATTATACTCTTTGTTTCAACAGCATTTTTAATTTTTATTGAAACAATGCAAGAGAAAGGACACAAAATTAGAGAATTTATACTTAATAAAAAAATTATTATACAATGGATCATCTTTTACTTTGCAATATTTTTAATAATATTGCTAACCGCTTATGACGGCTCTGGAGGAGGATTTGCCTATGAAAACTTTTAAAATTAAAAATTGGTTACAATTAACATTAAAATTTATTGTTGCATTATGCTTAGTAATATTCTCAACATTCATATTAAACTTTATTTTGGTTTCTCCATTACAAACTTCAAAAATAGGCACAATAATGGCAGACCTAAAAGAACAAGAGGAAAATGTTGATATTTTATTTTTGGGAAGTTCAAGAACTTATAGAAGTATTGACTCTCCTACCATAAGTAAAGAATTAAACAAGAATGTATTTAATATAGCTTCTGATAGTGTTACATATTGTTCATTATATCATTTATTAGTAGAAATATGTAAAATAAATAAACCTGAAAAAGTTTTTTTAGAATTTTCAATATCAAATTTTAAAAAAGAAACTGGGACAGAAGATTTTTATATTTATAATCTTTTGAGTGGCCAAAATAAAATTGATTACCAAAAAAATGCAAATATTGAATTTAACAATTATAATCTATTTAAATTTTCAAATTATTTAAATAATTTTTCTAACGGAAAATTTGTCGAAAACATAGCATACAAACTTTCAAGTGATAAATCAATTGGAGAAGCAATAAATACAAGTCGTTCATTTTATGTAGGTAATGGTTTTATATTTGCTGACAAAGTTATTAAAGATCAAACAAAAACTGATTTTCCCAATAGTTATTTTAATGAAGGTAAACTTTGGAATGACAACTCAGTAAATGAACAACCATTTGAATACTTTTTAAAAATTATAAATTATTGCAATGAAAACAATATTGAAATTTCTCTTTTTTCTCCGCCTTACCCTTACTTTATAGTTGAAAAATATTTACAAGAATTTAATGATTTTGATTTATTTCTTAAAGAAACTTTAATAGGTTTACCAAATATAAAAGTTTTAGATTTTTCTAAATTAAAAACTGAGTACATAATACTATCATCAAATTTTTTTTACAATGCAAATCACTGTAACGGGTACGGTGCAGAAAAATTATCACCAATAATTGTAAACATTTTAAACAATATTAACAACGAAAGTTTCAATACAAATGATTGGTTTTACGATGATTTTACCGAAGTATATGAAGCATATAAAAATTTAAATAATTAGGAGTCAACTATGAATATTACAAATTTTATTGAAAAAGCAGTAAATAACTATCCTGACCGCACTGCTTATGAACTAAACGAAGAACAATTAACTTTTAAACAAGTTTACACTTATGCTCTTAAATCGTCAACAAAAATTTCATCAATAGTTGACGAAAATAACCCAATAATTGTTATAAGTAGCAAAAACATTTTCATCCCATCAATTTATTTAGGCATAGCATTTAGTAACTGTCATTATGTACCAATTTCAACAGAAATGCCAAAAAACAAAATACAAGATATTTTATCTTTAACTCAAACAAAACTTATAATTACCGATAGTGATTCAAAACAATTAGTCTCGCAACTTAATTACAACGGAAAAATTTTAACTATTGATGACTGTATAAATTCATCTATTAACATTGAAACAATAAACAAAAGAAAAAACAATATACTTGACCAAAATCCACTTTATGTTATTTTCACTAGTGGCTCTACAGGTGTTCCTAAAGGGGTTATAACAAGTCATAGTGCTGTGGTTGATTATGTGATCACCATAACACAAACTTTTAAATTATCTTCAAAGGATATATTAGGTAATCAAGCCCCCCTAGATTATATCTCACATATAAGAGATATCTATATCCCTTTAATAACTGGCTGTAAAAGTATATTTTTACCTAAACATTTATTTTCAACTCCAAAACTTTTATTTGAAACATTAAATAATAAAAAAGTAACAACTATTTTTTGGGTAAGCTCTGCACTTTCGCTATGTTGTCAACTAAATGTTTTTGCAGAAATAAAACCACTATTTCTTAATAAAGTATTTTTTACAGGTTCAGTTTTAGATTGTAAAATTTTAAATATTTGGAAAAACCAACTACCAAACACACAATTTTTTAATCACTACGGTCCAACAGAAATAACAGCAAGTTGTACTTATTTTAAAGTGGAGAATGCCAAAGAATACATCAAAGATATTCCAATCGGAAAAGCATTTAATAACCGCAAAGTATTCATTTTATCAAATGATAACAAAAAAACGAAACCTTTTGAAATAGGTGAAATATGCGTTGTTGGAAAATGTTTAGCACTTGGTTATTATAAAAACCCACAAAAAACAAATGAATGTTTTGTTCAAAATCCATTAAATTTAGTTTATAACGAATTAATGTACAAAACAGGCGATTTAGGATACTATGATAACGATGGTAACTTATATTTTTGCGGAAGAAAAGATAATCAAATAAAACATATGGGACATAGAGTTGAACTTGAAGAAATCGAAAGAATTGCAAACAGTTTTGAAACAATAACGGAAAGTTGTTGCGTTTATGATAACGAAAAAAGTTTGATAGTACTATATTACAGTGGCAATGCAACGACAAGCGAATTAACAAAATACTTGCGTATTCACTTAGCAAGTTTTATGGTACCAAGAAAATTAATTAATTTACCAACTTTACCTAAACTTTTTAATGGTAAAATTGATAGGCAAAATTTAAAAAAAGAATTAGGAAACATATATGCAAAAATTTAATAATTATGACGAATTTATTGAAATAACAAAATTAGCACAACAAAACCAACAAAAAAATATAAATTGCTATCTTATGCCAAACGAAATTAATGAATTAATAATAAAAGAAAAGTTATATTACTTACAAAACAATACTACATTGCAAATTATAAGAAAACACGATAGATTTTATAATGTTAGTTTTTACGCAACAGAAAAATTTAATTTTACATTATTTGATAGTAATTTACCAATAATTACAGACATACCCTATTCAATAAAAATTTGTGATAAAATAAAATTGTTTGTTTTATCATTACAAAAACAAGGATTTAAACTAAATTGTGAAAGTTCAAGAATGAGAAAAAAAAATACAAATATAGATACAAATAAAATAAACAATAATTTTAAGATCGATAATATTACAGAACAAGAAATTGACAAAGTTTATGAAATATGGGAAAGCAACTTTAATTATTTAACAGATTTGTTATATAGTAAAAATGAAATCCAAGAACATAAAAACGACATATATGTATGTAAAGATGACAATGGAAACATCTTAGGTGCTATGGAAATTTTACTAAAAGGGAACAACGCTTGGATACAAAAAATTGCCATAAAAAACGAATTAAAAGGAAAAGGAATTGGCACAATAATGGAAAATTTTTATATAAACAAATGCAAAACATTAGGAATAAATAGTCTTTTGTTGTATACTATAAATGACAATATGTCCGCACAAAACTTTCATAAAAAATTTGGATTTAACTTTGACGGCAAACATAATTGTCAATATTTGTATTTAGGAGAAAAAAATGGACAAATTAATGGCAATCTTAACTGATGCAAGACCAGACTTAGATTTTAAAAAAGAAGATAAATTAATTGATGACGAAGTTTTAGATAGTTTTGATATTATTACCATTGTTGGAGAAATAAATTCTGTCTTTGACATAAATATAAATGTCGGTGATTTACTTCCCGAAAACTTTAATAGTGCAGAAGCAATTTGGCAAATAGTACAAAAATATTTACAAGAACAATAAATAAAAAACGCTTTTCTTATTATTCTTTAAGAATAACATGTAGGAGCGTTTTTTTTATTAAGTAAAAAAATAGATAATTAATTATTCTTCAATTATACATATAGCAGTTGCCATTGCATTATTGTGTGAAATGCTTATATCAATATTTTTGTAACCTTTTTTTTCAAACAAATCCTTTGCCCTACCTTTTAAATTAACTTTTGGCACTTTGTTATCGTGTAAAATTTCAATATCTAAAACAGATATCCCATAACTAAATCCCGTTTTTAATGCCTTACTTACTGCTTCCTTTGCAGAAAAATTACCTGCAATGTGTTGCAAAGCATTATTATAATTGAAAAAATAGTTAATTTCATTTTCAGTAAAAATATGTTTTAATTTATTAAAATCATTTGCAATCTTGTTAAACCTATCAATTTCAATAATATCAATTCCCACTTTCATTGCCTTTCCACCCTTTTAATTATTATAACTAAATTTAATTAAAAAACAAAATAACTTAAAAAAAATATAAAAATTTATTTAATTAAATTAAACAATATATAAAAAAATTAAATTATATAAATTATTAATAAAAATTTTTATTACAAAATAAAAATAAAATTAAAATAATTACAAATAAACCTTTTAATTATATATTATGTTAAAAATATATAAAAAATTTCTTTATAATCAACCCCCTGAAAAACGAATGGCTTGGTATAATCATCTAATTGCCCACCCCATTTTTCATATACTTTTCTTGCTTGTATATTATCTTTAAATACACCTATCACAAATTTTTTTATATTTTTTCGTCTAATTTCTTTAACAAATATATCAAAAAGTTCTTTACCAATGCCTTTGTGTTGAAAATTAGGATGAATATATAAACTTTGTAAATCAGCAATATTTTGTTGTGCGTATGGTAAGTTATTACTCTTAAATTGTCCCGTCATTACCCCAATAATATTTTTACCACTTTCTACCACATAACAAATTGCATTTTCATCTTCTATTTGATATTTTGCAAATAACTTTACTTTTTTTGATATGTTTTCTTCATTATTTAATATATCAAAGTATTCTTTTGGCAAAATTGTTTTATACGCTGAATTCCAAACCAAGTTAATTAATCTTATTGTTTGTTCCGCATCTTCTCTTTTAACTTTTCTTATTAGATAATTTTTCATAATAATCCCTTTTAAATGCTTTTTTATTTTTTAATTATTAAATTTAATGCAATAGACCCAATAAATAAAATAAATTAATTTTAACATAATATTATTTAAATAAGCAAACAATTTAATAATTAATTATAACATAATCTAATAACATTTTCATTAAAATTTAAAAAGTTTTTATAAAACTATAATGTGTATTTTTTAGTTATGAAAAAATTAATTATTGATTATTTAAAAGCAATCAATAAATTTTACGCTTTATAGTAAACATAAATAATTAAAAAGATTAATTTAAATAAAAAAGCAAAGTCTAGTAAATTGCACACTTAAACTTTGCTTTTTATTTATTATTTATTTTAAGCAATTAAACTGTTTCTAAACTCTTGTATCTTTTGTTGAACTTGCTTTTTGTTTTGTTCAAAATATTCTTTGTGGTCTTGTA
>CALVZW010000045.1 GCA_944372675.1 uncultured Clostridia bacterium | reverse complement strand
GGATAGATTAACAAGAAGAGAAAACAAGGGGGGGGGGTGGAGGGGGGCGGACAGATAGCTATCTGTTTACATCCAATAACATAAATTTTTGCGAGAGCAAAGTACATAAAAATGATAATTTGCAATTAAGCACAGAAAATAAATCAAATTTAATAAATGAGTGTGCTAAAAAAAGTATAAAATTAAAAAATGTAAACGATTGCTATACTAAAAAAGAATCTAGTAAAAAAGTATTAAACAAATTTTGTGAAACCACAAAAAATGATTTAGGCAAAAGTTATAGCAACACATTAGCATTGAATAATGGGGCAAATAGTAAACAAGGCTTTATGTTTGTCTTTTCGTTGATAATATTATTTTTATCAGCAATAATGTTAGTGATAGGAGTAACAAGCAGTCAATTATTTGCACAAAAAAGTGCAACGGGAACAATAGCATTTGATGTGAGTGGAGCTCCGCCATTAATAGTAAATAATAATTTAAACTTATATTATGATAATACAAATGGTTTAACTTATGGTAATAGTGCAAGTGCAGGAAGTGCAATAAGTGGGTTGAGTGCATATAATTTAGGAATAAGTGAGAATGCAAAAGCACAAGATTATTACATAAAGGTTGAGTATGAATTTGATAGCGCCATACCACAGGGTATCACCTTTGGAACTAGCACATATACAAGTAATGGGATTGTAATGAGTGCAATGACGCAAGAAAGCGGAACAAATAAGTTTGTATCACAATCGACAGCGGTGCAAAGGGGAGCAAGTTTGGATATATTAGGGTATTTACAAACTTTTGCATATTCTGGGCAAGATTTTACACTTAGTGCAACAGATTTTACAATTACAATAACAGTGGACAGTACAAACACATTTAATTCAATATTTAAAAACTCTTTGACATATTATGGAAAAATTGGATTTAGTTATTCAAGTTATGTTGAGCCAACTATAACTTTTGATGATGGAATTAACAATTTAAGTTTTAGAATGTGCCTTGGAGGAGAAAAAAGTGTTAAATTAAATGGAAATGATATAACGAATTTTAATGTTTATTTTGGAGGCACTGATACAAGATGGAAAATTATTATTTATGATAGATTTATTTATAGCGTAAATGATAATTATGGGTTGTTTAATTACTATTCGACATCGAGTTCAATTACTATTACCTCAAATGAAATTATTACAAATAGCACATTAAATTTAGTAGATATACTTACTAATATGCCTTCAAATGTTGTACCTCTTAATTATTCAAACCATTCATGTAATATTGAATTTTTGTATGAGAAAGACGGGCAATTTGTAAACGCATTTACAACTACTTGGCAACTTTCATCTGATCATGATTGGGATTCCAATTAATTTATGTGTATTTTTGTAATTTATTAAATTGAGATTTAAAACAAATAATTAAATTTTAAAGTTTTTTATAAATTTAAAAATGCAAAGATTAAGTGTAAAATATTATTTAAAAGTTTAAATTATGTATTAAATTTTTTCTAATTTCTATATTGACAAAAATAAATTAATGATATATAATCTTCTTCATAAAGGAGAAAATTTTAAATGATTATAGGAAAATATAATTTTAATAGACTCGGTGATTTTGAACAAGTTTGTTTATGTGCAATTTTAAAAAACGAAGCAAAATTAAAAAAAACTATTTCACCTGTTTCATTGTCAAGTAATATGTGGGAATTTGATTTAAAAGGTAATGCTAAACTTAATGACAATGGTAAAGAGTTTTTAACTTTTTGCAAAAAGGCTGATACATGTATTTTGCCAAATAGGGTAAATATTGATTATGTTGATACTTTTGATGCAATGATAAAAGTTATGACCAAATGCGGTAAAAAGTCTTTAGTTGAAAGATTTTTGTATTTTAGCGATATGGACTTAAACGATGCTAAAGAACACGGTTTATTAATAATGAAAGATGATGAGTTGGTTTTAACTCCAACTGCAAGAGATCTTATGTATTTAAAATGTATTTTGGAAATTAGACAAACTTTGATTGAAAAAGATTTTAAGAAAATTATTAAAAACAATGAGTCAAAAATTACAACTGCAACTAATGAAAAATAGTTTTATAAATTAGTTTTAGCAACAAAAGATTTTAGGCAAACGCAAAAAATATGTATTAAAATGTTTGTCTAATTTCTTTTTTTATGATAAAATACAATATGACATTTTGTCGTTTAATTTTTTAAAAAAATTGCCAACACTATATGTAATTTTTTTGTATACTGTATGATAATTGCATTTATGGGGCAATATAATAGTATTATACCTAATATTTGGAGGAATAATGGATAACCAAGATAATAGAAATCAGCAGAATAATGGTCGACCTAATCAAAAACCAAACAGCAGTAAAAAGGGTTGGCTTTATACTGTTTTACTCATATTGTTAATTTTAATGGTTGTTTATATCGTTGGACTTAGCAATAAAATTGAAAAGATAACTTACACTGAATTCCAAGACAAAGTTGTAGCGGGTGAAGTTGCTGAATTGGCAACAGTCGGTAATACGGCTTATGTTTTGTTGGTAGATTCAAAAATTGACAGCAAAAATTTTCCTAATAAGGCAGATTTTAAATTTACATTTATTAATAGCGAATTATTGATTCAATTTATTAATGATTACAATGAAGGCAAATTAGAAGGACAAACACAAGCACCAGAAACAAAGATTGATGCTAGTTACAATGTTGCACAACAAAGTTGGTTTACAACTTTAATGCCATACTTATCATTTGCAATCATACTTGTTTTAGGATACTTTCTTATTAAAAGTATGATGGGTGCAAGTGGTAGAAATATGGGCTTTGGTAAGACTAAGGCAGTTTTGGGCGAAAATGTAAAAGTGCGTTTTGCTGATGTAGCGGGCAGTGAAGAAGAAAAAGCGGAAATGCAAGAACTTGTAGAATTCTTGAAAAATCCTAGAAAGTTTACAAGACTTGGTGCAAGAATACCAAAAGGCGTTTTACTTGTTGGTCCACCTGGTACTGGTAAGACAATGCTTGCAAAAGCGATTGCTGGCGAAAGTAATGTACCTTTTTATAGCATTAGCGGTTCAGATTTTGTTGAAATGTTCGTTGGTGTGGGTGCTTCAAGAGTTAGAGATTTGTTTGACCAAGCAAAAAGAAATGCTCCTTGCTTAGTCTTTATTGACGAAATTGATGCTGTTGGGCGTCAAAGAGGTGCAGGACTTGGCGGTGGCAATGATGAAAGAGAACAAACACTTAACCAATTACTTGTGCAAATGGATGGTTTTAGCGGTAGCGAAGGGGTTATAGTTATTGCTGCAACAAACCGACCTGATGTACTTGACCCAGCACTTTTGCGTGCGGGAAGATTTGACAGACAAATTGTTGTAAATAGACCTGATGTTTCTGGTCGTGAAAAAATATTGCAAGTACATTCAAAGAATAAGCCACTTGCTGATGATGTTGACTTCAAGGCTATTGCAAAAATAACTATTGGCTTTACTGGTGCAGATTTAGCAAATGTTATGAATGAAGCGGCAATATTAACCGCTAGAGATGACCGAAGCGTTATTACAATGAACGATATTAATGAGGCTATTGCTAAAGTGCAATTAGGACCACAAAAACGAAGTGCAATTACAACTGATGCGGATAACAAGAGAACGGCTTATCACGAAGCAGGACACGCAATTGTTGCCTATGTGCTTCAAAAAGATAAAAAAGTTCACGAAATTTCAATTATTCAAAGAGGTATGGCACTTGGCTATACTCAAACTAGAAATACTGTTGATAGTAATTCGATGTCATATGAACAATTATGCAACGAAATTGCTATGGCAGCGGGTGGTAGATGTGCTGAAGAACTCATATTTGGTGAAAAGAGTGTTGGTGCAAGCAATGATATTAAACAAATGACTAACATTGCTCGTGCTATGGTTACTGAATATGGTATGAGTTCAAAATTTGGTATGATGTACTTGGGCAGTGATTCGGAATTGTTCTTAGGTAAAGATTATCAATCACACACTTCTTACAGCGAAAAAATTGCTGGTGAAATTGATGAAGAAGTTAAGAGATTGATTAAAGAAAATTATGACAGAGCAGTTAAAGTGTTAAAGGACAATGTTGACAAATTAAATGTTATGGCTCATGTATTGCTTGAAAAAGAAACTATTTATTCTGAAGAAGTTGATTTAATTATGAACGGTGCAACTGCTGAAGAAGTTATTGCAAAAATCAATGAAAAAGCAGAAATATTGAGAAAACAAGAAGAACTTGCTAGACAAGAAAGAGAACGACAAACTGAGCAAGCACTTATGGAATTGCGCGAAAGAGCACAAAGGGCATTATATGAAGCAGGTGTCGTAAGCGAAAAGCCTGAAGTGAAAGCAACTTCAATGCAAGAAAATGCAAAAGATAATGAAACTGCTGAAAATGTTGAAAATGCAAATATTGACAACAATCTAGCAGAAAATAATGCTGATAACAGCGAAAACAATCAAGAAAATGTTGAAAATGAAAGTGATAAACAAAATAAGTCAACATCGAAGACAAAGAAAAATAACAAAACAAATAATGACGAAAATTAATAGGTGAATAATTATGGATGAAAATTTTGTAATGAAAACAAAAAAGCCGATGTCAAAGGCTAATTTGTGGGCAACAATAGTTATGTGCGTTTTAGGGGTTTTAGCGGTTGTTACAATAGTTATGGCAATTGTTCCAAAATCTTATGCAATTGAAATGCCAAAGACTAACCCAAACTACATTTACATTTACCAAGGCTCAACTACTCCTAAGGTAACTTTATATGAAGATACAGATAAAGATTTTTATGATGAATTGTTAGATGCATTTAACGGTAGTTTTAGTCAATCAGCATTAAGTGCGTTGTTTCAAAAAGAATTAGGTAATACCATTGAATATAATTATATTGGTTCAAAAACTTTAAGCAACATCACAAATAGTAATAGTAATGATTTTGTGTTAGGTTTTGTTTATTCAGATGTGCAAACTTTATATAAAGATGGCAAGCCTTATGCTAACGACGCTTTAATGTCAAATGCTAACTACACTGATGGAGTTGTTACATTTAAAAAGTTATGGATAACTGTTAATCAAGTTGATGGAGTGGGGCAAGTAAAATTCTATGTACAAAAAATGGTAAGCGAAGGTTCTAGCGAATCAACTTATGCAATTTTAGAAATATCAACTAAGGGTATTCAAAGCGAGTTAGTTGATGTTATCAATAAAGTTATAACCGAAAAAGAGTAATTATTAATTTTGTTATTTTAAAAGCAAGTAACTGTGTTTTACTTGCTTTTTTTTTGTAAGAGATAGACAAAAAAACTTAAAATTTTGTAAAAAATTGACTTTTTAAGAAGAATTTGTTATAATACAAAAAAGGAATAGATTATGAAAAAGGGTTTAATTGATTTACACATTCATACAACATATTCTAAAGAGGGTATAACCACTGAGCCAAGTCAAATTATTGAACTTGCTTTAATTAAAGGTGTTGAAACTTTGGCTATTACTGACCATAATACGACTATGGGATGTATTCAGGCTTTAAAGTACATTGAAAGAAATGCTGAATTGTGTAAGGGATTAAACTTTATTACAGGAATTGAAATTTCTTGTGATACAACAAGTGTTATGTCCTATGTTGATGAATTTGGACATATTAGGTCTTCGCTTGCTGGTGGGGTGCATTTGCTTGGTTATGGAATTGACCCATATCATCAAGGCTACATTGATATGGCAAGATTTTACGCTACCGATACTGGTAAACGAACTTTAGCACTATATAAATACATTAAAAGATTTTATGGTATTACTTTAAATAAAGATAATTTATTTAATATTGTAAAAGAAACAGAAGAAACCTTAAAGAAAAAAGAAGTGCCAGAAGATGAAATTTTAAATGGGGTTTTAGTAAAGGCGCTAACTACTGGACGCAATGCCCCACTTGGACGAAAAAATCAATATGAAAATTTTTGTAAAAATGTAATTTTAAGAGATAAAACAACTTACAATGATTATATGTTTAGATTGCATAAAGTTTTTAATGCACAAAATAGCGAACTTGATGAAATTGCAAAACAAGATATTTTTGAAATGATGGCTTTAATTGAAGAATCGGGCGGGGTGGCGGTTATAGCACATCCAACATTTTATAGACCAAAAAGAGAATTATCAGTTGCGGACTTTGAAATTTTAAGTCAATTTATTGATAAAGTTACAAGTCATTACAACGAAGATACGGGCGAATTTATGAGGGGAGTTGTTGGAATAGAACTTTTGCACGGCTCTAGTTTTGATGACCAATTTAGATTTAAGTTTTATGATAATTTAGCAAAGGCAAAAGGTTTGTACATTACCGGGGGTAGTGATTCGCATATTAGTAGCATAAAAACTAACAATTTGGGTTATATAAGGCAAAATTTTTCAATAAAAAAATTAGAATTTGTTGAAAATTTTGATAAGATAATTTCATTAAGCCAAAAAGCAACAAGTGTTAAGAAACAAAAAGAAAAAGATTTTGAAATTTTAAAAGGCCCACAATGTTTTAAAAATGTTGATGAACAAGTAATTTTATTTAATGATTATAAACCTGTTCGTGCTTCGGAAATAATTGAAAGTCAAACAATATCTAAGAAATTGCTATCATTTGAAAATGAAATTTCTGCTTGCATTTTTGCTTTGAAAGAAAAGTTATATGATAATGTTGACATAGATAAAAAAGACCATAAAAATCCTAATAATTTAAAAGAATGGACAAACTTATACAATATGTATATGTTGTCAATTATTGAAAATCAAGAAGTATTTTTTGGAAAAAAAGAAGTATTTTACGATTGGCTACAACATAGACTTGAATTTGTAAATCAAGCATATCAAGAATTATATGAACTTTCAGTACTTGATGCGGACAATCAAATACAAAAAAATAAAAGTTTTGATAATCCACATTTTACGGAAACAAAAAATATTATGAAACAAGTAGCAAGTGAAATTGAACATCAAACTGCTAGTTTTAGTGCTGAAAAATTATTGAATGCGGATGACAAAGAATTAATTAATAAATAATTTTAATTTATAAAATAACAATTAATAAAAAACTTATTAACAAGTGGAATTTAATAAAAAATATTAAAACAAATTATTTAAAATAAAAATAAAAAATAATTAAAAAAATAAAGAACTTTATCGGGCTGATAAAGTTTTTTTGTAATTAAATTCTTTTGTAATACAACTAAATTCTTCCTAATAACTCATCTATTGAATAGTTTAGATATGAAGACATATCTAGTAAATTTGCGTAAGTTGGTAAAATGCCTTTTTTCCATCTA
This sequence comes from uncultured Clostridia bacterium, assembly GCA_944372675.1. GTDB lineage: Bacteria > Bacillota > Clostridia > Christensenellales > UBA1242 > CAKVOD01. The sequence goes on along the minus strand of CALVZW010000045.1, from coordinate 1,001 downwards.
GCAAAATTCGAAATAGATAATCCTAAATCATTAGTAAATTTAACTTTGGTAATGCCTTGCTGTTTAAGAGCATTATCTAAATTTGTGTAAAAATCCATTTTGTAATTATGATTGTAAGTGTATTCAAATTTATCAGTTCTTTTTTCAAAATAATCTAATGAAGTTTCAAAGTAATCAACTATTTTAAGGGCATTTTGTATTGTTGGGTTATAGAGTTTTAAATCGTAAAGTGTTGTAGGTGGTATTTGTATTTTACTTGCAAAATTTAAAATAGTAATACCTTTTTCATTTAATATTTCAAGTAAAGTTTCATAAAAGTTTGACATAAAAAATCCTTTTATTTATTGTATCAAATTTTCTTACTAAAAAAAATTAAATTAAACTTGTTTTAACTTATTGTTTAAAAATTATCACAACTAAAAAAAATATTTCTAATTTTAACTATTAAATTATAAAAAAGTTAAAATTATTATAAAGCGAATTAATAAATAATAAAATAATTATTATAACATTTGCAAATTTTAAATTTTGGTGTTATACTATTAATACTGTTTTGGAGAGTTATTATGGTTAATAAAAAGCAAGAATGTTGGCAGGCATTCAAATTTTTGTGTTTTTCAATATCTGCAGGGGTAATACAAATTGCTGTATTTACACTTTTAAATGAATTAATAAAATGGAGTTATTGGCCAAGTTATTTAATATCTTTAGTTTTATCAATAATTTGGAATTTTACTTTTAATAGACATTTTACATTTAAATCGGCAAATAACATTCCTAAAGCAATGTCATTAGTATTTTTGTATTATTTGGTATTTACACCTTTATCTACATTGTGGGGACAGGCAATGACAGATGCTGAGGTAAATGAATATATAGTACTTGCTTTTACTATGATTATTAATTTTGTAACTGAATTTTGTTATCAAAGATTTGTTGTATTTAGAAAATCAATTAATACAAATAAAAGAGCAAAACAACAAATTGAAATTAATGAAAAA
>CALVZW010000044.1 GCA_944372675.1 uncultured Clostridia bacterium | reverse complement strand
TAATTTTTAGTAATTAGTAAAATTAAATACTGAAAATACATTATAAACAAAAATAAAATAGTGAAATAAACAAAATATATTAAGGACAAATTATGCAAACAAAGGAAAATATTGAAATAATATTTAATTATTTAAATGAGTTATACCCTAATCCGCAATGCGAATTAAAGTACGAAACACCATTTCAATTATTAATTGCCGTTATATTATCTGCTCAATGTACAGACAAAAGAGTTAATGAAGTAACACCGAAGTTATTTGCAAAGTATCCTACGGCAAATGAATTAGCGGTGGCAGATTTACAAGATGTTGAAAATATTATTCGACCTTTGGGCTTTTTTAGAAATAAAGCAAAAGCAATAGTTAATTGCTCAAAGCAACTTGTTGAAAATTTTAATGGACAGGTTGTAAATGATGTTGAAAAGTTGCAAAAATTGAGTGGAGTTGGACGAAAAACGGCAAATGTCGTTACTGCTGAAGCATTTGGTGCTGATAATATTGGAGTTGATACGCATATTTTTAGAGTTAGTCATCGATTAGATTTAAGTCAAGGTAAAACTCCTTACGAAGTTGAGTTAGATTTAGTTTCTGCCCTTGATGGACGACAAAAAAATGTTGACCATTTTTTACTTGTTTTGTTTGGACGATATCACTGTAAGGCAATAAAACCGAATTGTGAAAATTGCAAATTAACTAGTATTTGTAAGTTCTATCAAGAAAAAGCAAAAAATCAATAGTTAAAAAGTGAAATTTAATTTAAAAAATAAATTTTTCAATTATATTCAATTAAGAGTATTGTTTAAAATTGAAACTATAATATAATTGATGAAAATTTAAAAATGGTTAAATAAAAATATTTGCAAACGATATGATACATTGTTTAAGCATTTGATTTATGTATTTAATCTTGACAAATACATTGTTTATGTGATAAAATTTACCCAAAGGAGAAAGTATGTCAAAAGATTTATTAAGATTAATTGTTGTAATAGTATTAATTGCTGTTGTAACAACTGTTGTTTATTTTATCGTTAATCGTCCTGACGATAATAAAAAATTGTACGATAATTATATGTCTTTAGTTGAAAAGCAATCTTATAAAAATTATGATTATTTAACAAAAGAGTTTACAGATAAATCAACAAACAATCAAGTTTCATTAGTAAGTTTAAGTAATAACTTAAACAATCATTACAGGCTTACTCAAGCAATTAAATTACAAATTGAACAAAACTTACTATTAATTAATTACGCAACAAAGGGTGATGATACAGCACAAAAATCTTTACTTAACAAAATAAAAGATTACAACGAAAAAGCATACGGCGAGAATGGTGTTGCTTATCAAGCAAGATATTTATATGAATATTACTTAGAAGATAATTACAATGCAAGCACAATAACAAGTTTAAATAACAAATTGCTAAATGCTATGCACGAAATGGAAGTTGCAGGTTTTAATGTGTTAAGCGATTTAAATAATTATGTAACTACTTACATTTACAACGGTAATAAGCCTAACGATGTAAAGTATGTTTTATATGACGCAAGAGCATTAATTGCAGGGGTTGCATCTTCATACGAAAATAGTAATGAAAGCAATATAGATGAGTTATATCTAAATATTAAAAAATATGAAAATTATTTATCTAAATTTGAGCAACTCATAGCGAATGGTGAAAGTAATGGTTACAATACACTAATAAATAGTAACTTAAATGCGTTTATTAAGAGTTACAATTTGCTAGATAGAGAAGTTATAATTAATTTAATTAGTGCTGAAGATAAAAATGCCTTTATTAATTCACAAACAGATGAAACAATCAAAAAGAATTTGACAACATTATTAAGTTATTTGGAGGCAAGTTATGAATAAAATAATTAATTCATTAGTAGTTGTGGTAATAACAGTATGTTTGGCAATTTCGTTTGTTGGTTGTAGTGAAAAGGCAAGGTCAACCGAAGACATACAAACATTGACTACAACAATTGTAACTGAATATGCAAATTTCTTTGATGACGGCGGTAATTTTAAAGTTGAATATAGCGAAAGTGTACAAAAGTTAATACAAAATAATGAAGACGCAAAAATTTTGACAAACTATTTATTGCCTATTGCAAAAGCAAGTTATGATTTCTTTAACATTACAAAAGAAACAATTAGTGATGATGTTTGGAAAGAAGAAGATAGAATTGATATTTACAATGGCTTAAACAATTTAAAAAAGAGTTTAAATGATTTTAACAACGATAAAGACCGTTTTGAAGATGCGTTAAGTGCATATAATGGTGGAGAAGTTAATAACATACAATATAGTAATTTAATAAATTTTATTAAGGAGTACGGTAAATTTATCGGCGATTTACAAAAATTTGTTAATCAATATGTAGAAATATATTTTGAAAATTATGCACCACAATTTTATGAATATGATGGAACTGCAACACTCAGTGCGAACGATTTACAAGTAAGTTTATCTCACTTAGCATTTACCATTGCAAAAACTTCATACGATTTAGAGTTTGATAAGTATTACGATATTAATTCTGCAACATTTAGCCAAACAGTAAAAAGCGGTGAAAGTACTAAGTTGTGTGCTGAATTAAACAAAGTAACATCATTAAATTCAAAAGCAAGTAGTGAAATAACTGATGCTACAAAAAAACAAGCATATAAAGATATTAACAATAGTATTAATTATTATTTATCTAAATTGCAAGTATTTAATAGTGCATTAAAATCATTTGACTTTGAAAAAATGAAAAACAGCGAAGATGTTGAAGAAGTTTACATTTCAAAGTTATCTTATGAAAAGCAACAAGTTTATAATGAAATAATGTATATTGCTTTTGATTATATACCACAAGTTGTATTAAATTTTCAAATAGTTTACAATAATTTTTAATAAAAAAAAATTGTCATAATAATGGCAATTTTTTTTAAATTAATTTTTTTGCAAATTATCAATTTCTTTTTCATTTATATTTTGAATTTCATCAACTGTTGTATTTAATGAAGTTGTTGGTTCTTCCGCAATTCTATTTTTTGCAAATCTAACAGTACTACTGTTTTTACCAAAAAATCCTTCTATAATTTCAACTTCATCTGTGGTAAAGGTTGCTAAATTTTTATGTAATACGGAACCAAATGTAGCAGAGTAGGCAGTATTTTCTTTACCTTCTTTATTAAAAACTGGTGTATCACCGTAGGCTCTATCTAATAAATAATCAAGATGAATACCTTTGTTTATTGAACGCAAAACTTCCATAGCAAGCATCACTTGCACTTTGTCTTTTAGTTTTTCTTCAAACGGTAAGTTTTCATATGGAACCATTAAACTTTCATCTATTTCAATATTAGGATTTGCTTTTTGTTCTTCAAGTCTTCGTTTCATCCATTTATTGTGTATTTGTTCAGCATATTTTTCTATTTTTTCTTCATCAAAATTTTCTAAATCTTCTTTTGACGATTTTAAACCTTTTAAATTAACACCAAATTGTTTTTCGAAATTAGCAATATAATCAAGCCAACCATAATTTTTTATGCCTAAAATTTCTTCAACCGTAATTCCTGCTTCTAAATTCTCTTTTTTCCATTTGTTAGATAATTCTTCATAAGGCATATTCAAGATGTCAATTTTCACTTTGCCGTCTTCAATTTTTATGTATTTTGGTAAATTCCCATTTTCTGCTTGTTTGATAATTTTTTTGTCATATTCTTCATCATTTGTATCTTTCCATACTTGTGTAAAAGGTTTATTTGTTTTTGGATTTATTTGTTTTCTTTTGTTTTTTGCCCATTCTTCGTGCAACATTTTTGCACACAAATTATATATTGCCATATGTTCTCCTTTGTATTAAAGGTAGTATATAACATTATTTAAAAAAAATCAATATTTTAACAAAAAATAAAAAGTTATTATATTTTATATTCAAAAATATGTCAATAATTAAAATATGATAGTTACGATTATTTATATATCTATTTTATTTATTTTTGTTGAAATAACAATAAATAAAATTGCAGATAAAAAATATTTAAGATATTTATACCTAAAACAATTTATTCGCAAACAACTGCATAAAAAAGGATGTCAACTAAAAAATAATGTTTTTTTAAAAAAACAAAAAAATTTAGCATATAAACTAAACTACATTTACAATAAAAAGTTAAATGTTTGTTTTTATGATAATTGTTTTAATGTAAGTGGAAATAAAATTTTTTATGAATTTAAAATTTCAATAAATGGTAAAATAATAACATTAACCTTTAACGATTTTTATCGAGTAAAAGATTTATTAGTTTATGAAAATAAAAGTGATGCAACTTCTTTAAAAGTTACTATAAATTTTCAATTGCAAATTAAACTAAAGTTTGTAAATAAAAATAAACAAAGTGTTCCTATTGAACTTTATTTTAAATTAGAGAAATATAAAAAAAATATATTTACTGAATTAAAAGGAAACTTTAAAAAATTTTATAATAAGGAAAGTTCGCAATTAAGTTATAAAGGGCAAGTGTTAAAACAAAAAACTATGTCATTTAAGTTAAATTTGTTTAACACTAGTTTATTTTATAAATTAAAATTTTTTACAAATAAAAAAGAATATCAAAATATTATTTATGCGGTAAGCAGTCGATTTTGTTTTACTAATTATGCTAAATTTAATGATATTGTAAATTTTGTAAATAGAAATAACTTAAATTTAAAAAATATTTTTGTGATTAACTTGTTTAGTCATAACGATTTTATTGTTTATAAAAAAATTTTAAATAATTTAGATGAAATTAAAAAGTTTAATGTGCAAATTGTAGTTTTTTATAAAAATTGTTATTGCAAAAAAAATAATGCTATCAAATACATTGACTTTTATAGTGATAAATTGCACATATTTAAATATCTTGAAAAGTATTATTCAAATAAAATTTACAATTATTTAAACAATAAAAAATCTTTAAAAAATGAATATGATATAATTAATAAATTAACTTATAATTATCTAGATAATACTCAAATAGGATTTTTAAATATTGGTGAATATGCTTTAAACATAAATGATTATCAAAATTATTTAATTAAAGATAATTCAATATTGCTACAAAATAAACATAGTAAAATTTTTTACAATTTTAGTAGTAAAGTAAAATTTGAAAATGGAATAATAGTAAATAATGCTAGTGCAAACACTTTGGTAATTGCTGATAGAAAGATAAAAGTTGATAGTTTACAAATAATGTTGTTATTGAGTAAATTGAATGCAGATAAAAAACTTTTTATCAATTTTTGGCAAGAAACAAATAATGAAAACGAAATTTACCAAAACATTGATGATAGCATTGCAATATGTCAACCTTTAGCATTAATATACTACCAAAATACCAATTTTTCAAAAGTATATGAAAATGTAAAAAATGTAAATAATATTGTTAGTCAATTAATTTTATATTATTATTTAATTAAAGCAAATAATTTAGGGTTAAATATTGAAAAATTAATTATAAAAGAAAAAAATAGTATAATAAAAAATTTGTTAATTTGCTTTGGAAAAGCAAAAGTAAGTGAAAAGGCTGAAGACATAGTAATTTTATTTTTGCACTCAAAGAATTTATTAAATTGTAATTTATTCGAAGACGAAAAACAAGTTATTTATTTAGTTTTTAAATCATTAGCACAAAAAGTTAAAGACATTTATAGCAAATTAAAAACCTACAAAACTTTTGATGAAATAGTGTTAAACTTGCAACCTACATTTGTAAATTATGAAATACTGTTTGATTATTTAATTGATATAAAAAATGGATTATTTAAATTTAAAAGTGATAAATGCTTTTATGATAATGTATTTTTGTTAAAAAATCAAGAAAAATCACTTAATGTTTGGTTGCAAGGAAATTTGTTAAAAACCATTAGTACAAATGCAATTACACTTAATGAAAATTTATATTTGCCTTATGATTTAGTAAGTTTACAAAATAATATAAAAATATGTGACTAATAAGGTTTTTAATATTTTAAAATGTGAATATTATTGTAAATTTTTTAAGGAAAAATTATTTTTAATAACAAAATAAGACAATAATAAAAACTTATAAATTAAATTGCGATATTATTATAAAGACATAACAAATTAAAAATTGTCATAAAAAGTTGTAAAGTAATTCATATTATGGTATAATTATTAAAAGGTTACAATATGGAAAATTTATTTACAATGAACAGCAGTGGAAAATCATATTCGCCACTTGCAGATAGGATGAGACCACAAACACTTGAAGAATTTTTTGGGCAAACTCACATATTAAAAAAGGGTTTACCGCTTGAAAGAGCAATAAGGGCAGATAGATTAACAAGTATGATATTTTGGGGGCCACCGGGGTGTGGAAAAACAACGCTTGCAAACATAATATCTAAAACTTGTGGTGGAGAATTTGCAAAACTTAATGCCGTATCGTGTGGTGTTGCAGATGTTAAAGAAGTAATAAAAAATGCAAAAGACGCAATGAATTTATATGGCAAAAGAACATATTTATTATTAGACGAATGTCATAGATTTAACAAAGCACAACTAGATAGTTTGCTTGCAAGTATTGAAGATGGAAGTATAGTATTTATTGGTTCAACAACGGAAAATCCTAATGTAAGTTTGACAAGAGCAATATTATCTAGATGCGTAGTGTATGAATTTAAAAAACTGACAAAAACAGACCTTGCATTAGCATTAGAACGAGCAATAAACAGTGAAAAAGGATTAAAAAAGCAAAATGTCATATTAAAAGATGATGCAAAAGAACACTTGATAAATGCTTGTGATGGCGATGTTAGAGCAATGTTGAATGCACTTGAATTAGCAACTTTGACAACTCCATTTAACGATAATAACGAAACAGTAATTGATAAAGAAACAATAAAAAATTGCCTACAAAAAAGAAGCCTAGCACTTGACGAAAATTTATATTACGATTTATTAAGTGCATTTTGCAAATCTTTGCGTGGTAGCGACCCAGACGCAGGGGTATACTATTGTTTGCGACTTATTGAAAGCGGATGCGACCCAATGATAATAGCAAGACGATTAATAGCACACGCAAGCGAAGATGTAGGGCTTGCCGATAGTAATGCCTTAGTAGTTGCAGTAAGTGCAATGCAGGCATTACAAAATATTGGCTTGCCCGAAGCAAAACTTTCGCTTTGCCACGCAACAATGTACATTTGTCTAGCCCCTAAATCTAACGCAGTTTATAGGGCAATGGAATCGGCACAAAATGATTTAGTAAATAATAAAGATGACCAAATTCCTGTGTATTTAAAAGATAAAACTTATGCACCAAAGGAAGAAACGAGTCAATATAAATACCCGCATTCATACGGCGGATATGTTGAACAACAATATTTGCCAAACTCATTAAAGGGTAGGAAATATTTAGTTTTGTCAAATAACGGGAAAGAAAAAGATTTGACGATTTTGAAAGACCCTAATCGAAATAGATATGATGGTGATGATGAAATCTAATTCAAAATAGATATTTAAAGAACAAAAAATAACTAATTAAAAAATTTTTTAAAAACAATTTGTTAAAGAAAAAATTTTAAAATAGAAACTTATTTTTAAGAATAAAAGAGTAAAATAATGGTAAAATAGATTTAAAATAATTGCATTAAAATTTTAATTATGATATAATTTAGCATTGAAAAATAAAGGAGAGAATTATGGAATTAAAAGGAACAAAAACAGAACAAAACTTGTGGACAGCCTTTGCAGGTGAAAGTCAAGCAAGAAATAAATATAATTATTATGCTAGTCAAGCAAAGAAAGAAGGGTATGAACAAATTGCTGCAATTTTTGAAGAAACTGCAGGGAACGAAAAAGAACACGCTAAAATATGGTTTAAACTTGTTCACGGCATTGGTTCAACCAAAGAAAATTTAAAAGACGCAGCAAACGGCGAAAATTATGAATGGACAGATATGTACAAAAATTTTGCTGAAACTGCACGTGAAGAAGGCTTTGAAGAAATTGCTAAATTATTCGATGGCGTAGCAAAAATTGAAGAAGACCACGAAAAGAGATACGCAAAATTGCTTGAAAACATTGAAAAAGCAGAAGTGTTTGAAAAGAGTGAAGAAACACTTTGGGTGTGCAGAAATTGTGGATTTAGAACATATGCAAAAGTAGCACCAGAAGTATGTCCAGTATGCAGTCATCCACGCGCATTCTTTGAAGTTGCAAAAGATAATTTTTAAATAATTAGTAAACGAAATTATTAAATGATAATCGGCATTGATTATCATTTTTTATTTATTTTCTAATATTCATGGGTGTAAGCAATTAAAACAATTTAATAATTAACAAAATCTATTCATTGATT
>CALVZW010000043.1 GCA_944372675.1 uncultured Clostridia bacterium | reverse complement strand
GTTACTGTACCTGTTGCCGTTTTACTATCACTAAGCATTGATAAACTTAAACTTAAAAATATTGCACAAAGTAGCAAAAAGCCTATATGTAACCCTATAAGCAATTTTGCCGTTTTATTGTGTATTTTTGTGCTTATATTCGCTTTATTATCAATATTCATATTACTGCACCCCCTTAATTAATTTATTGTTCATTTTTTTATTAATTAAGTTAGTTAGTAAATGAGTAATACGACAAAAAGCATACTCTTGTTTAATTTGCGGTATGCCGTTATTTTTATATTGAATTTTAAATCTTATTTTATTTAATATAGATTTTAAAGCATAATTTTCACTAATTATACCCTTACATTGTGCTACTTTAAAAATATGAAATTTACTATTATTTTTGGCTGTAACAAAGTCTTTTAATAAGACTTTACACGCCCCCCCCCCCCCATCGATTTTCTTCTTTTGTTATCATATTCTCTCGCTCCTTATTTAATTATTATAATTTTAGTGTAACACAATTATTTTTTTTAGTCAAATATTTTAATTAATAATATTAAGTAATTCTATTATTATTTTTTAAACTTTCTTAATATTTATAATTTTTAATTAATTTTAAACAAAAACTTTTTAAATATGAAATTAATATTTTTTTATTAAATATTATTGAACTTTTATTTATTTAATTGAATTAATATAAAGTATTTTAATTTTCTTCTTTTTTTTTAATAATTATAATTTTAAATTAATTTAAAAAGTCTTTGCATTTTTGCAAAGACTTTATTAGTTTTTCTATATTATAGCGAATTTCTATATGAAGCAGACCTTCTTTTACCGTGGTCTAGTTCCTTTTTACGAATTCTTATGTTTTCTGGTGTAACTTCAAGTAATTCGTCATCATCCAAAAATTCAAGTGCTTGTTCAAGACTCATTATTATTGGTGGAGTTAATCTTAATGCTTCGTCGCTTGCACTCGAACGCATATTTGTCATTGCTTTTCGCTTACAAACATTTACTACTATGTCATCACCTTTTGGATTTTGTCCTACTACCATTCCTGCATAAACTTTAACACCTGGTGAAACAAACAAATCGCCTCTTTCTTGTGCGTTTGCTAATCCATAAGTTATACACTCACCCGTTTCAAAGGCAATTAATGCACCATAGTTTCTGCGTTCAATATCACCACGATATGGTTGGTATGAATCAAAGACTGAACTCATTACACCTTCACCTCTTGTATCGGTTAAAAATTCTGATTTATAACCAAATAGTCCACGCGATGGTACTAAAAATTCTACTCTCATTCGGCTACCTTGTGGGTGCATTGATACTAATTCACCTTTTCTTCTTCCCATTTTTTCCATAACAGGTCCAACAGAATCTTCTGGAACATCAACTACAAGTCGGTCAATAGGTTCTAATTTGTTACCATTTTCATCAAACTTATATAATACTTTTGGCATTGATACTTGGAATTCATATCCTTCACGACGCATATTCTCAATTAGTATTGATAAGTGCATTTCGCCCCTACCGCTAACTTTAAATGCTTCGGTGGTATCGGTATCACTAACTCTTAATGAAAGGTCTTTTATTGTTTCTTTATATAGACGGTCTCTTAGATGTCTACTTGTTACAAATTTACCTTCTTTTCCAGCAAATGGACTATCGTTAACCATAAATGTCATTTCAACACTTGGCTCAGATATTTTTACAAATTGCAAAGCACTTGGTTCATTTGCATCACAAATTGTATCGCCTATCATTACATCTTCAATACCTGCAACACAAACTATATCACCAGTAGATGCTTCATCTGTTTCAATTCTTTTAAGTCCGTCATAGGTAAATAGTTGTTGTACTCTGCATTTGCGTATTTTATCAGGTGTAAAAAAGTTATCAACTGCTACGGTTTCACCAACTTTTACTTTACCATTTTCAATTTTACCAACTGCTAATTTTCCTAAAAAGTCGTTGTGTTCGGTACTTGATACAAGTAATTGTAATGGTGCATTTTCATCACCTTTTGGTGGTAAAATGTGGTCAATTATAGTTTCAAACAATGGTCTTAAATCTTCGCCTTGTTTTGCTGGGTCAAGACTTGCTATACCTAATCTAGCAGAAGCATAAACTATTGGACTATTTAACTGGTCATCTGTTGCATTTAAGTCAATTAACAATTCCAAAACTTCGTCAACAACTTCGCTAATTCTTGCATCTGGTCTGTCAATTTTATTGACAACTATTATAACTCTTAAATTTAATGCCAATGCTTTTTCAAGCACAAATCTTGTTTGTGGCATTGTTCCTTCAAAAGCATCAACAACAAGCAAAACACCATCTGCCATTTTTAGTACTCTTTCAACTTCACCGCCAAAATCGCTATGCCCTGGGGTGTCAATTACATTTATTTTGTAATCTTTGTAATGAGCAGATGCATTTTTTGCTAAAATTGTAATACCTCTTTCTCTTTCAAGCGCATTTGAATCCATAACTCTATCAACTACTTCTTGATTTTGTCTAAACACGCCACCTTGCTTTAACATTTCGTTAACAAGTGATGTTTTACCGTGGTCAACGTGCGCAATTATTGCTACATTTCTTATCTTATCCTTAGAAAAACTCATATATTTCCCCTTTTAACCAAAAAATGAAACGAAAATTCGCTTCATTTGAAGTAAAATTATTATATCACATTTTTTTTTGTAATACAAGAGTTTATAAACAATTTAACATTTTTTGTTTTAATTTTTTTCTAATATTATTAAAAATATTCTTAACTTTTAATTTAAAATACTCAAAACAAAAATTTAAACTACCCAAAATTATAGTATTTAAACTATTGTTAAATTTTTTATTACATTTTGACAACAATTTTGTAAACTGCTTTTATCTTTTTTAGTAAAACTAAAGGTAAAATTTAATTTAAATGTTATTAATACATTTTTTTTTTAGTAAACCATTTGACAAATTTTATTTTTTGAATATAATAATATTTTGTTAAGTAGTTTACATTTATCTGGAGGATAAAAATGTCTATTATTAGTGAGAGATTATTAAACAAAATAACAGAAACATTAGATTTATTAAAAAGTTATGCTTTTTCAAACTGGAAAGGACTTGATTTAAATTACAGCGAAGCGTTAATTTTATCAATTATTAGCGAATCGGAACGAATAAAATGTCCTATACATAAAAGTCAAATTGCAAAAAGACTTAATATTACAAAAGCAGCGGTTACACAATTTTGTAACAAACTAGAGAAAAAAGGCTATATTAGTAGTTATACAACAGAAGATAACAAAAAAAATCATTATTTACAACTTGATAATAATCTTCGTAAAAGTATTGAAAGTCGTTGCGAAACAATGAATAACAACTTAAACAAATTTATTGAAAAAGTTGGCGAAGAAAATATTGTGTTGTTTATGGATTTGTTAAGCGAATTTGATAAAACTTTGTTAAATGTTTAAAAAGGAATTAAAAAATGCTAAAATTACTTGATATTAAAAAACAATACACTGTTGCTGATTCTTGCGTTTGGGCGCTTAAAGGCATTAATCTTGAATTTAGACAAAATGAATTTGTGAGTATTTTAGGTCAAAGCGGTTGTGGTAAAACTACACTTCTTAACATTATTGGTGGACTTGATAAATACACAAGTGGTGATTTAATTATTGAAAATGTTTCAACAAAATACTTTAAAGATGCCGATTGGGATGCTTATCGTAATCACAAAATAGGTTTTGTTTTTCAAAGTTACAATTTAATTTCACATTTAAATGTTTTAAACAACGTGGAATTAGCGTTAACAATATCAGGGGTATCACCAAGCGAAAGAAAACAGCGTGCTATTGATGCTCTTACAAAAGTTGGACTCAAAGACCACATTTACAAAAAACCAAATCAGTTGAGTGGCGGACAAATGCAAAGAGTTGCTATTGCTCGTGCAATTGTTAATGACCCTGAAATTTTGCTTGCGGACGAACCTACTGGGGCACTTGATACTGCTACTTCAATTCAAATTATGGATATTATTAAAGAAATATCCAAAGAACGACTTGTAATTATGGTAACACATAATCCTGAATTAGCAGAAAAATATTCAACAAGAATTGTAAAACTTCTTGATGGGCAAGTTGTTGAAGATTCAAACCCTTACAATTCAAGTTCACAACAGCAAAATATAACTAATGTTGAAAGTCAAACTACAAATAAAAGTGAAAATACAAGTGAAAACAATATAATAAACGATAGCAATACAAAAAATGAAAGCGACAATTTAAATAAAAAACAAAAAAACAAGAAAAATTCACCATTCAAAAAAACATCTATGTCATTTTGGACGGCACTTACTTTAAGTTTTAAAAACTTACTATCGAAAAAAGGCAGAACAATGCTTGTTAGTTTGGCAAGCAGTATTGGTATAATTGGCGTGTCCTTGGTGCTTGCCCTTTCAAATGGTTTTAGCCAATACATTAGCAAATTGCAATCGGATATGTTATCAACATATCCACTGACAATAAGTGGAAAAACTGTTGACTTAAACTCTTTTGCTTCCCTTTTTGAAGATTCAGATTTGGATAAATTCCCTGAAGCAAAAGAAATTGTTGTAAACAAAATACTTGAAAAACTTGCAAATTTATCAACAGGCAGTGATATTACACAAGACTTTATTGATAAAGCAATCAACACACTTGACCCAAGTCTTTATTACGATATTGTTATGGAGACAGGACAAAAACTCAATGTTTACACGATAAATGAAAAAAATGGCAATTATAAGTATGTGGATGTGAATACTTCTTATTCTATGCTGGGCTCTTTTGATGGAGATACTAAGTGGCAAATTTTATTAAATAATAAAGACTTTATTTTAAGTCAATACGAAGTGTTAGAAGGCACATATCCAACTAATGACAATGAGTTAGTACTTTTTGTAGATGAATATAACCAACTTGCAGATACAATCTTGGAAAGTCTTGGCATTGATAGTAGTGCCGAAACAATTGATTTTAATTCTTTAATTGGCAAAAAATTTTATATTTTCCCTAATGATTACTATTACACACAAACTTCAACAGACGGTATTACTAAATTTACCACCTTGCCAACTAACATAAGCGAACAAAATTTTGAATTAGTTAAATCGCAAGCGATTGAAGTTACAATTAGTTGCATTTTAAGACAAAAACCAGACACACAAAATGTATTATATAGTTCAGGTATTGCTTTTTCTAAAAATTTGTTAAATACAATGCTTACACTTAACGAAAATTCACAAATTGTTAATTTTGCAAAAAGTAATCAAACTATTGACCCACTAACTGGCGAAGAATATAATGACACAACAAATACTATTGAAGAAATGTATGAAACTAGATTGCGAGAATTAGGCGGTATTAAATTGCCAAATTACATTTCAATATATCCAGTTGATTTTGAAGCAAAAAATGCTATTAAAGCACATATAGATGAATATAATAGTTTGCTTCCAGCCGACGAACAAGTACATTACACCGATGTTATGCAACTATTTATGTCAGCATTAACTACACTTATTGACACCATTAGTTATGTTCTTGTTGCTTTTAGTGCAATATCACTAATTGTATCGTCGATTATGATAGCAGTAATAACTTATGTATCGGTAATTGAAAGAACAAAAGAAATAGGCATTTTAAGAAGCATTGGTGCAAGGAAAAAAGATATCTCACGCGTGTTCAATGCCGAAACTTTCATTATTGGTATGATAAGTGGTTTATTAGGAATTATTATTACTTATATATTAACCATACCAATTAATTTAATAATAAATAGTTTAGCCGATGGCATAGGCAATTTAGCAGTGCTTGCTCCATTAACTGCACTAATTATGGTTGCAATTAGTGTAGGACTTACAATGCTATCTGGTTTAATTCCTTCACGCATCGCTTCAAAGAAAAATCCTATTGAATGTTTACGAAGTGAATAATATTTACTAAAAAAATGATAAATAATTAAATTTAAAAACTAAAATTTAATTATAAGCAAAATTTAATTATAAGCAAAAAAAATAATTCTTAATATTAATTATAAAAACACTTGTTTTAAGTATTAAACTTATTTATAAACAAGTGTTTTTTAAATATAAAAATTCATTTAAAAATGTTTAATTTTTTTATATAAATTTTAAATTTATTTTTATTTATCAAAGAATTTTATTAAATTAATGTATTTAAATTATTAGTAGAATTTAACAAATATTAGTAAGTTTTTACAAAAAAAAACGCATTTATTTAAATATAACATAAATGCGTTTTTTGCTAATAAATTTTAATATTAAATTTCATTTAATTTTTAACTTTTATTAATTTACGAAAAATACAACACCAGTACAACCCGGGCCAGCGTGCGTTCCAACGGTCGGACCAATTTCAGTAATTGGCATATCAACATTAGCAAGTTTTGTGCTTTCTTTTAGTTTTGCTTTTAATTCTTCTGCTCTATCTAAAACATTTGAATGACCTAAAAATACAGGTTTAGTTAAATCAATATCATAATTATTTACTAAATCGCAAATTGCTTTTAACCCCTTTTTTATTCCCATTGATTTACCAACATTATCTAATGCGCCATCTTTTATTGTAACTAGTGGCTTAATTGCAAACAAATCACCTATTGCTTTGCCTGCTGCCCCTATTCGTCCGCCTAATCTTAAGTACTTTAAATCATCAATTACCGCTAGTAAAACAATTTTTTCTCGCATAGCACTCAATGCGTTTTCAATTTCGTTGCGACTTTTTCCGTTTTCAATAAGTTTCATTGCTTCAACTACAAGTGCTCTAAAAGCAAATGTAACAAGTCTTGAATCAATAACTGTTATTTTATCGCTGTTTAGTTCCCTTTTTGCCATTTTTGCAGAATTAATCGTTCCTGATAATTCGCCCGATAGAGTCATTATTATAACTTCATCTCCGTTTTCAAGCATTGGTTTAATACATTCACAATAATCTTGACAGTTTACCTGACTTGTATGTGGTAATTCTTTTGCCTGTGATAGTTTTTCGTAAAATTCCGATATGGTTAAATCAACATACGGTGTATATTCAACTTCATTAAAATGTACTCTATTTGGTAGTAATGTTACATAGTCTGGTAATTCATTTGGTGCTATGTCACATCCTGAATCAACTATTAATTTTATTGCCATAATTTTCCCCTTTTGTATCAAAGTACCACATTATATCACAACTATTTATTATAATCAAATATTTTGATATTCAAAGTACTTTTTTGTGCAATATACACAAATCATTAGAAAATATGTTTTATAATTATTGTAATATTACAACATAAATGCAACACCTAAAATTGAATATTTTGGTGTTGCACTCGTTTTGATATTTTTTTTAATATTAATTAATATAAAAATAAGCAAAGAAACATAAAAATAAGGATAAACTAAGTAAAATATAAAAGTAAAAATAAAATAAATTAAATAAGTAAATAAGTAAATAAGTAAATAAGTAAATTTAAAACGCTTTTCATTAAAAAATAAAATGTAAAGTTGAGATATCAATAAACTTCTGTAATACCGAATTTGCTCAAAAGCGAATTTGTATTAAACAATGAAGTTTCTTTCATAATGGTTATCATTGTTTCGCAATCTAACTTATTGTACAACTCATAGCCAGAATCGTCCATTATATTTTTTAACTTAAAAGACATTTTTTGATAAAGGTTTTGAAAAGACAAAGTCATTGAAGATAAGACATTAGTATAAACACTAAAAATATATTTAACTTTTTTGTAATCTCTTGCTGGCACTATTGATAGTGCTTTTGAATATTCGCTTAAAGTAGATTTTTTTTCAAGGTCATCAGCCATCATAAAAAGCGGTGAGTGAAGATTGTTGTTAAAATATAAATCATATAACACTGACAGCATTTGCGAATAAACGAAACTAATTTTGTCAAACTCATTAAATAGATGTACATTTTTATTTAAAAATCTAATTGTTAAATAGTAATTATCGTGAAATGGAATATTATCTGTTTGCCCATATTGTATTACGGCAAGTAAATTTAAATCGCGCATAAAATTTAAATTTAATGTTGATTTAGTATTTTTAATGTTTAAAATCTCATAATAAATATCAAACAACATTTTGGTATTTAAATTAGATTTTTCTTCAAAAAACTTTTCTTTTAAGTAAACTTCAAAACAACCAAATATTTGCCCTACTATTTGTGCATAGGAATCTGCTAAATTTATTGTTTTATTTTCATCAATTATTATTGCCTTTACCTTTGATTCTAATTTAATAGGTTTATTATCTAATATTGCAAACTGACTTTTTGCATAAATATTTACTAAGTCTGTTGGTAAATAACAAAACGGCAAGTCCAATTTATTAGATATGAGTTTAGTTAAATTCAAACAATGTTGGTCGCCATAAGCAACCAACAATCTTGTATTTTCCTTTAACTGTATTCTCGCTAGGTTTAGTCCGCACAAACTGTAACTTAATTGTTTTGGAATGTTGACTGTTGTTACCCTATAATCTTTGTGCAATTTACTTGCTAATTCATCCGCGTTTTCACCAATAATTGCAATCTCTTGAAATTTATATTTTTCAAAAATTTTGCCAAACTCTGCAACAACATTTTGCGCTATTATTATTCCGTTTTTTTCTAAATATTCACTCGAATTCATCATGAAAACATTATATATTATAATATTTATACCATTTTATATCTTTTTATCGAATTTTATAATAATTTGTAATTTTTCTTTGCTTGTGTTTATTTGTTTTGCAGGGTGATTTTTTCTTTGTAGGGGAATTTCCCATTCCCCTACGACCCGCGAGTAGCAAG
>CALVZW010000042.1 GCA_944372675.1 uncultured Clostridia bacterium | reverse complement strand
TTGCTACTTTGTGCAATATTTTTAAGTTTAAGTTTATCAATGCTTAGTGATAGTAAAACGGCAACAGGTACAGTAACATTTGCTTTAACAAACAGTCCAGAATTGTCAATGAATTTGTATTACGAAGAAAGTAGTGACATTGTAACTTATTTAGGAATAAGTAAAGAACAAGGTGCAATGTTAAATGGTAATACTGATATATTAAGAGTAAATATAAAGGAAAATTCAACACTTAGTATAACAGCAGAATTTAAAAACGCAAGCGGAAATAATGAAATACAAACAAAAGATAGTTTAAGTGTAAAAGTTTATGATGAAACAGGTAATAACACGCAAACACTTGTAAAAAGTGGAGAAAGCACAAATGAAAAGGTTATTTTTGAAACAACAAATGTAAATGCAAATGATTATATAATAATTGACCAAATAATAACAGGAATATATCCAATAACTGAAGTAAAAGAGCAAGATTATTTAATAACAATAACATCACAAGCGAGTAATTCAGTACCAGCAACTGCTACATTAAGTGGAAAATACACAAAACATACATTAAAGTATACAGTTAATTTTTATGATGAAGACAAAACAACATTGATAAATACCTATGAAGTGAAACACGGTAATTTTGTAACAAAACCGACTGACCCAACAAAAGAAGGATATACATTTAAAGGTTGGGTCACAGTACAAGGTGAAATATTTGATGTTGAAACTACAGCAATTACAAGCAATTTAAATTTATATGCTAGTTTTGAACAAGATATTGTCTACTATACCTTAAGTTATGACCCTACATGGGAAAAAAATCCAGATGCGCCATTAATATACGGAATTCAAAATGATTCAATAACAGAAATATATTATTATAAAGATGATTTTAACAATGCTATACAAGCGGTAGGGACTACAAACGATGAAGGTCTCTATGAAATGAAAATACCAGAAGGATATACTGTTCGTATATATGTAGATGAATCAAAGTTGCAATTTACTTATAACAGTTATTACATCGGTGATTTGTTAAATAATTATTCAGATATGTTAACAAAAAATTCTTCAAATGAGATATATGGCGAGTTTGTTGTGAATAAAGATATTTTAGATTTTTGGATACGAGACACTAGAGGACCTATATGAGAGTAATTAAATAAATTAACAACTAAAAGTTATTAAAGAATATGATATTTAATTAATTAAAGGGTTTACATTAACAGTACAAACAAGAAAGAAATTAAGTTCTTGTTTGTACTTGTTTTTTTATTGCAAATGTGTTATAATGCCATAAGGTGAATTATGAAAGACCCAAAAAGAATGTATAATAAAAATGAAGCAAAAGCAAATTTAAAGAAATATTTAATTATTTTAGTTTGTTTTTTGCCAATTTTAATATTATTAAATTTTACCGTATTTGTTAATCTATCTAGTGGGTTAATGATATTTTTAGATATTGTTTTGTGCCTTTGTTTTGTTTTTGTTGTTGGGGCAGTTTGGGATGCAATAATAAAAAAACGAAATGAAAACAAAGAAAGTAACAATAATCAAAATTTTAATAATAATCACAACAAACAATATAAAAATAAAAACGGTGAAAATGTTAATCTTGAATTAAATAATCAAGATGAAAACAAAAATTAACATATAACTGCATAAAATTAATATTTAAATGTATATTTATGCAGTTTAGTTGTAATTTTATATTAAATTTAAGGATAAAGCATAATAAAAAGAAAGTGAGTAAGGAGAAAAAATGGCAATAAGAGTAATGCCTCATAGTGATGATGCAGAAATTAGTGTGCTTGGATGTTTATTAATTAATAATAATATACAGCACGATATTTTTTCAAAGTTAAGGGCAATAGATTTTTATGCGGATGTGCATAGAACAATTTATGAAAATATGCAAGAGTTGTATTTAGCGCAAAAGCCTGTTGATTTTGTAACTTTGGTAGATGCTTTGGAACGCAAAGAAATTTTGGATTCAGTAGGTGGTATATCCTATGTAACAAAAGTTGCAAACTCAATGCCAAGTACTGCTAATTACAAACAATATGTTGAAATGGTTGAACGCGATTCAATGCTTCGTCAAGTAATTGATATCTGTCAAAACATTGCAGAAAAATGTTATAACGGTTTGGATGCTGAAGAAGTTTTGCAATTTGCTGAAAAAGCAATATATGATGTTGCACAAAAGAAAAACAATTCATCATTAGTACATATTAAAGAAGTTTTGCCAAGTGTTGTTGAAAGATTCGATGCTATTGCTCGTGATAAAAATGCGTTTTTAGGAATAAAAACAGGTTTTTATGCACTTGATAGATTAACAAATGGCTTGCAAAATAGTGATTTAATTTTGCTTGCTGCTCGACCAAGTGTTGGTAAAACTGCTTTTGCTATGAATATAATACAACATGTTGCAAGTGTTGAAAAAAAGAAATGTGCTGTATTTTCACTAGAAATGGGTAAGGAACAGTTAGCACAAAGAAGTCTTTGTTCACTTGCAAAAGTAAGTATGGCAAAAGCAATGAAAGGTGAAATGAATGCTGGAGAATGGAAAGCACTTTGGGCTGCAAAAAATTTGTTGCAAGAGTGCGACATATTTGTTGATGATTCGTCAATGAATACTCCTATGGATATTTTAGGGAAGTGTCGAAGACTAAAAAGAGAAAAAGGACTTGATTTAGTAATGGTCGACTACTTACAATTAATGAGTAGCGGTAATTCGCGTGAAAGCCGTCAAACTGAAGTAAGTGAAATGTCAAGATTGTTAAAAGTTATGGCTCGTGAATTAAATATTCCAGTACTTGTATTGTCGCAATTATCGCGTGCAGTTGAAAAAAGAACTGACCACAGACCAATGCTTTCTGACTTAAGAGAAAGTGGTGCTATTGAACAAGATGCCGATATTGTTATGTTTTTGCATAAGCCATTTATGTATGCTGATACGCAAGTTTCCGAAGCGGAAAAAACTGTTGCCGAATTAATTGTTGCAAAGCATAGAAACGGGGCACTAGATAATATCAAACTAAAATGGGTTGGCGAAAATGCTACCTTTAGAAATATGGATAAAGATAGTGATATGGCAGAACTCGAAAAAACTATGCCAGCATCTTATGGTGATAACAACAAAGACGAATTTTTCAGTGCAAATGAAGTAGAAAACAATGACAATTCTCTTGATTTCTATCAAGATGCTCCACTTGATTTAGATAATGCTAATGCACCTGATGAAATAGTACCAATTACTGATTCTTCATTAAGCGATATATTTTAAAAAAATTCTAACAAATGTTAGAATTTTTAAATTTTAATAAAATTTATTAAAATAATTTTTATTTAATATTAATAAAATAATAAAAGTTGACTTTTAAAGTTAACTTAACTTAATGAAAAAATAATAAAAACAAAAAAAACAAATAACAAAAATCATCAATGATACAATGGAATAGAAACAAATTTTAAATAAGACAAGTCATATATAAATAAATTAATAAAGAAACAAAAGTTTGTTGATAAATGACAAAAAATAAATATTGTTGAAATAATTATTGACATTGAAAATATACTGTGTTACAATTTTTTATGTGAGGTAAATAAAATGAGAGTAAACTTTACTAACGGATATTATTTAGGAGAAGCAAAATTAATAGAAACTGTAGAAAATATTGAATATTATTCAAGAGATGGAAAGGGTGAAATGTTCTATCGCAACGGTATGTATGTAAATGGAACTTGGAAAAACGATAAATTACACGGAAATTGTATGATTATTTATGAAAATGGGGACATCTTCACAGGGACTTTTGTTAATGGAGTTAAGCACGGCGAAGGGACTTATAAAGTTAAAAACACTTGTAAAGTTTACAAAATGACAACATATTTTGGAAAAACTATTAAACAAGAATTTGACCATATAGAAACTAGCAAAGAAGAAGTTGCTGTTCGATAAGGAAAAATTTAAAAAAAATTTTGTAAATTTTTATTTAAATTATATTAATAAAAGCAATATTAATACGGATTTAATTATTGTAAAAATTATTAAAACGCAAATAAATTTAAAACAGTAAATTAAAAACACCTTTTGTTATAAAATAAAAGGTGTTTTTTAAAAATCTATCAGTTTTGTTTTAAATTGAAGTTTCAATATACCTTAAATTATTTATTTGTTTGTCAAATATAAATAAATTTATAAAAATAAAAAATTTATAAGTTATTTATTTACATTAAATAAATTAAAAGCATTATTTTTTGTGCTTAACATATTTTGCTTTTAAATCAAGCATTGTGTGTTCAATAATTTGACTAACTTTTTCCAAATTTTCTTTTGAAGTATCACCGACTAAAGTTTCATCAAGATAAATAGGTTCACCAATTATCAACTTGTTAAATCTAAATAATCTAGGTTTTTTAACAAAATACATAGGAACAATAGGGGAATTTGTTTTAAGAGCAAACATTGAAGCCCCATTTTTAATATCTTCACTAAAAGATTCTTCGCGACGACCACCCTCAGGGAAAATAACTAAAGTCTTGTTATCTTTTAAAGCCTTTAAAGAAAGTTTTATTGTGCTTAAATCCACTTTTTGACGATTAACAGGAATGCAACCCATTTTTGAAAAGAACCAGTTAGTAAGTTTGTTGTTCATTAATTCTTTTTTTGATAAATAATTCATTTTACGCCAAAAGAAAGTAAAAACTAAAATTGGGTCAGCATTAGATTGATGATTGCCAACTAAAATAGATTTACCTTTAATAAAATTTTTTTTACCTTTAATAATAGTAGGGTACAAAATTCTAACAGGCAAATAAGTAATAATTTTTATAAACCAAAACAAAATATTCATATAAATATTATATAATAAGTTAATAAAATTTGCAACTAATATAAATGGAAAATTCTTAATTTAGATGCAATCATCATATAAAATATTTAGGTGTTGAATCAACTATAATAACTTAAAATAATCTAATAAATAAAAAAATAAAAAAAATTTAGTAAGACAATCTTAATAAATAAAAAGAAATAAATTTTTAAAAATACGAAAAAACAATTGACAAGAACTAAAAAAAATGATAAACTAATAAAGTCAAACTCAAGTAAGAATTAAATTAGAAATATAAAGATTTAAATTCAAAAAACAGCAAAAGAGATGAGAATGACAAAACAATATAAACAGCAAAAAAAATGAATAACAAATAAGGAATGGAGAGATACTCAAGAGGCTCAAGAGGACGCCCTGCTAAGGCGTTAGTACGGGCAACCGTAGCGAGGGTTCAAATCCCTCTCTCTCCGCCAGTGCGAATAATATAAGAACTACAATAGTTATTAAGCATAATATGATAGTTTTATATGAGAAAAGGACTTGTTAAAAGTCCTTTTTTTTACTAATCAATGAAGTCGTCAATATTACTAGAACAAAACTGTTTTTCTTCTTTTGTGTAATCTCTTTGGTGAATTATTGCTGTGTTATTATTTTTAGTTGTAGTGCTAATATTTTTGTAGTCACCACGAATAACCTTATCATAGTTTTTGACTAGCCAGTCTACAGTCAAATTATTTGCCTTTTGTAAGAAGTCAGATTCTAGTACTGCATTACAAAGTTTGTCAATATTAATTTCATTTACATCAATCTTTAAGTTAGGGTTCTTTAGTTGTTTGTTTAATTTTTGAGAGAGAAGTAGGGCGGGCGTAGGCTCGCTTATGCTTTCACTTTCACTATTACTTTGACTTTCACTTTTTCTTTTCTCTGCTGTTCTTTTCTCTGTATTGTTTCCGTTAACTTTTTCGCCCAAATTGCTATCATTTTGTTTTAAATTACTATCATTTTGAGTAGATAGTATGGAAGAATAGACATACTGTGGTGTATGCCATTGGTTCACGCGTTTATAAGTTACTCTACCGTACTCAGTTTGAATTTCAAGGCTGGTAAGTATTTTATACTTATTATACATTTCTTTATCAAAGAAATTGCGTGCAATGAGATATTTAACACATTCAGATACAGTAGTTTTATTTGCTCCTATTTGCATTGCAAATAATGCCTCTACATCTGAAGTCCATTTGACATAATAACCTTCTTCGCCATAGATTTTGTTAAGTAGTAGGGTATATATGGCAAAGCCATTAAGTCCTACTGCTGAAATCATAAGGCGGGTATTGTCGTCAAGATAGCAATTTTCGGGGCGATAGTCAATGCCTTTTTTATTGTACATAACTACACCTCGTTTCTCATTATTTCTTTATTAAATTTTTCATTTTGTCATATAGATAATTATTTGTTTTTCTGTTGTTGGTTTGTTTGAAAATAAACATTTCGCTTGCTCAAGTACTAATGCTCGTTTTTGCCTTTCAAGATTTGCATAATCTTCATTTTGCATTATTTTGTAATATCTAATATCTGCATTATGTTCCGCTTCCTATTTATGTGATATTATATCACGATAGACACTATTTATTAATTCGCTTTTGTTCATTTATTGCCTCCAATTCGTTTTTTATATTGTCAAAAACAATTTGCAGTCTTTTGGTTCCAGTATGTAAATTCATTAAGCATTCTTCCAAATCTTCTTTTGTTGATTTTTTGCTCATATAATTATTAAATAAAAATTCTTCAAGTGATTGAGGTTTTAAGTTCTTAACTTCAACAACATTACTGTCTTTTTCGTTAAATCCTTGTACAATGCTTTCTAAATTGTTATATGCAGAACATTGGTATACACAAGTTATGTTGTTTGTTTTTTATCTCTAAAAACTAATATCTTCATAATTTTGCTCCTTCAATTTGTTTAACGAAATTATGTTTATCAATGTTAGAGGCTAATTCCAACATTTTTATATCTTCTTCGGATAGCTCATCAGTTTTATTGTTGTTTTGTTTTTGCAGGTGAGCAGGGGGAAATAGATTATTTCGTTGTACAAATGCTCTGTAGTATCTATCCAATTCTAACTTAAGCCAGTGACAATAAAAAGCACATTTCGCCTCGAATTCTAAAAATTCGGATGAAGTACATTTTACATAGCTATTTTTATTTTTATATCTTCGGTAAAATCCTTTATTGTCATCAATATCACCAACAATGCTATAAAAAATTTGTATTTTTAAATTTTTTTCATTTTTGTTCGACCAATTGACTTCGTATTGATTAATCTTTTCTGTAGATAGTTCAATTTCTGAAATGTTGTACTTTTTCATTAATTTATCTAACATTTTTTGTGCGTTTTCTCGTTCGCCAGCAACTCCACTGTTTGCAAGAACCTGCACTTTCTTTAATAACTCAGCTTTGTCCATAATTACCCCTTTTTTGCTTAATTTTAATTATTTTTATTTTAATGAATAAATTTATCAATATTAATTAAATTTTGAAAATTTACCTATACTTTTTAGCGTTATTTAGTTGTAATAATGAATTTTGTATGTCTGGATTGATTTCAATGTCAAAATAAATGCGTTCTGCGATACTGTTGCCTCTATTTTTGTAAGGGGTAGATTGCTCAATTATTTTGATTGCGTTGATTCTATCTAATTCTTTGAGAATGACGCAAAATAGGTCATTGTCTTGTTTGTGGCTCATTATTCGTAGTTTTATCATTTATTTTCTCCTTTGCTTTCACAAATAGTTATATAGTATCGTTCATTTAGTGGAGAGGGTGAGAACTCATAGTCAATTAACTTTTGATTTTTTAAATAATCTAATGCGTTAGTTATTTTTGTATTAAAATGTGTTTTTTTTAGAACTATTTGTAAATCACCTGTTTTGATATATTCTTTTCTAATTTGTTCAATCATTTTTTTTGATTTAATTTTAATTTGGAATTCTTTAAATTTATCAATTAATTTTTTATAAAATAATCTTCTTTTTCTTTTTCTCAATGTTTTCTTATCCAGTATTTGCATTTTCTTTTTTACCTGCCTTTTTGTTATAGTTTCTATAATCTAGATTAGTGAGAATATTGCAAAATAAATTGTATTCGCTAACTTTTAATATATCTGCAATAACATATCTTGCATCTGCATTAGGAATACGAAGTCCACGCTCCCAGCGTGAAATATCTGATTTTGTGCAATGAAGTCCTGCTCGATTTAGGTCAAATGCAAAATCATCTTGTGTTAAATTGTTCTTTTGCCGGTATTCTAATATTAAGTTCATTCTGTCTCCTTTGTAGTTGTCTTATAAAGCAACCTTTTTGTGATATAAAAACGATTAAGTAATTGAATCGTTTTTATTTTTCTTAGGTCGTCCGACTTTTCTTTTCGGTGGAGCAAGTTCATTAATTAACTTGTCCAAAGTATCAATAATTTTTTTGGTGTCTTCTATACGCTTGTTTAGACGCTTTTCTTTATTGTATTTTGCTAATGCTTTTGTTGGTTCTAACGCATAACCTCGTTGTGTCATTGTTAGTTCTTCTTTAATTACTGCTAGTTCTTCTTTTGCTTTATCGCGAAAGATATTAGCAAGACTTGTGTCATTATGTATTGTAGACTTATATTTTTCTTTGCGTTCTTCTTCGCTTGTCTTAGCATCATATTGAGATAGTACTGCGAATATATTAGGAAAATTATTGATATAGATATCAATGTCTTCATCATCTAATTTGTTTGAATTGTATTCACTCACAATTTGAGCAAATTCAGTGCGAAATATAGTTCGTAAAGACCTAATTAACTCATTCATTATCAATAACCTTCCTATTGCCGTCTTTGTCAAATTTGTCGTCGTACTCGTGCTTATATGCACGAGTGTTGTAATCAAATATGTCATTATTTGTATAACGCAAATAATATTGTTTACCTTCAAAGTCGATTAGCGTAATAAATTGTTGATATTGTTCCTTTATTTGATTGTTTATTTTTTGCTTTCGTTGATAATAGCATTTTGGCAATAAGCAATATGAAGGTAACAATAATTTAAAAAATAGTAAAAATTTGTCTTTAATAAATAGTTGTTCGTTAAACAACTGTTTCACATTAGTAGTAAAGAAAGCAGGGGCAATAGTGTTAAAACAATTTTTTAAAGAGCGTATAAATTTTGCTTTGTGTGGAAGGTGAGTGCTTGTACCTAATGCCGTAACTAATGCATAACCATTCTTACGAAACCCTTTATACATATCTTCTCCATCTTGTTCTGTCCCGAGTATCCAACCGTTCGTATAGTGGCGGTTCTTCTTAAAAAACTCTTCCATTTCAACGATTTTAGGGTTGTTGTTGGCTAAATTGTCGTAATACATTTCTTTCGGAAAAAGTGAAGAAAATTCATCTATGCAAAA
>CALVZW010000041.1 GCA_944372675.1 uncultured Clostridia bacterium | reverse complement strand
AAATCGAAAAATTGTTGTTAAAAATTTAGTTTTTAATGATGACAATTTAATTTTTGAAACTGAATTTAATAATGTAGATAAACTAGTAAAATTATTTAATAATTCTAATTATGAAATTAAAATTTTAAGCAATCCAAAATATAAAAACAACAAAGAATTTATTTTAAAAAATCTTGGCATTTTGATTGCATTATTTTTCGTTGTGGTATCTTGCTTATGTTATAGTCAACACATTTGGCAGTACAAAATTTATGGAAATGATATAGTTGATAGCAACAGCATAATTGAAGTGCTTAAAGCAAATGGGGCTAAAATTGGAGTATCTAAAAACGATATTAATGTAAATAACATTGAAAACGCATTGCAACAAAACATAGATAACATTGCTTTGTCATCAGTCAATATTGTTGGAACTACTTTAATTATAACAATAAACGAAAAAATAGATAATACTGATTTACTCGATAATACAAAAGCAATAGTTAGTAATTATGATTGCGTGATAACAAGCATTAAAACAATTGCTGGAACTGCATTAGTTAAAGTGGGAGATAAAGTTGCAAAGGGGGAAACACTAATTGGTAATTATGTTGTTGATAACTCTGGACAAATGACACCGTCGAAAGCAGTTGGTGAAATTTATGCGGATGTTTATTATACTTACACTAAAACTTACTTTGAAAGCGAAAGTGTGCTAGAAAGAAGCGGAAAAACTTATTGCTTTAATGATATAAACATTTTAGGATTAAAAATTAACGGTAAAAATAAAAGCAAATTTAGTAATTATGAAATTGAAACAAAGTCATATTATTTAGATAGTTTCATACCGATTTTAGTTACGCAAAACAAAGTTTATGAACTAGTTGAAAAACAAGTAAATAACGACCTTAATGATATTGATAATTTAATAAAAAATACTACAGAATTAGGGCAAAAACAATATAATTTAAGTGAATATGATAATGTAATAACAAATGTGTCGAAAGGGGAAAATAATGTTACAATTTCAGTAAGTTTTGTCATTAACAAAAAAATTGTTTAAAAATTATTTAAAACTGTTGTTAAATTAAATAAAATATGGTACAATAAAATAAATTAAATACACAAGACAAGGAAAGAACATATGTTTAAGATTAATAATGAAAATGGCTATCCTATAAATGAAAAATTATTGCAAAAAGCATCAAAAGCACTTTGCAAAATTGTAGGACAAAAAAGTAAAAAATTTTATGCAATCTTAAATTTTGTAGACAAAGAAAAAATACAGGAGTTAAACAAAGAATATAGACAAAAAGATAAACCTACCGATGTCATATCCTTTAGGATGCTAGAAAACGGTTTGCAAAATAAAATTAATAAAAAGAATTATCCATATGACTACGATAGAGATGAGAAAAAAGTTTTCATTGGTGAAGTTTACATTTGTTATGATGTGGCAGTGAGTCAAAGCGAGGAATATGGACATAGCATTGACCGAGAAGTTTGCTTTTTAGCCGTACACGGTTTACTACATTTATTAGGACTTGACCACGAAGCAGAGTTTGAAAGGGCTATAATGTTTGATTTACAGGATAAAACGATGGAAAAAATAAAATTAGGGAGATAAAATATGGATTTTAAATCAGGGTTTGTAGCATTAATAGGGTTACCAAATGTTGGGAAATCAACACTAATTAATGCTTTGCTAAAAAAGAAAGTATCAATAGTAACACCAAAGCCACAAACTACACGAAATAAAATTATTGGTGTTTACAATACACCTACTAGACAAATTATTTTTGTTGATACCCCTGGTATTCATAAGCAAAAAAACAATCTTGATAAATTTATGGATAAAAGCATTGAGTCCGCAGTAAGTGATGTAGATTTAATTCTATTAGTTGTTGATGCTGCAAAAGTGTTATACGAACAAATTTCAACACCATTAAAAAAGATTGATACAAAAAAAATACCAACATTTTTAGTCGTGAATAAGGTTGACGAATCAAGTATTGAAAAACTTTATCCGCAAATTGATAAATTAAAAGATAACAATTCATTTAAGCAAATAGTGTTTATTTCGGCAAAGAAAAGACAAAATCTTGATGTATTACTTGAATTAATTGACCCTTATTTATCTGATACAATTAAGTATTATCAAGATGACGACTTAAATTCAAAGAAAAATGATGAATTTTTAGTAAGTGAAATAATAAGAGAAAAAGCACTTTATTTAATTCGAGAAGAAATACCGCACGGAATAGGCATTAAAGTTGATAAAATGGAAAAAGAAGATGGTATTCTCAACATTTATGCAACAATTTATTGTGATAAACAATCACACAAAAGCATAATAATTGGTAAAAACGGACAAATGCTTAAAAATATAGGGCAACGAGCAAGACAGGAACTAGAAAAAATATTTAATACAAAAATTTATATGGAATTGTGGGTAAAAGTTAAGGAGCATTGGAAAGATAGTAATAGTTTATTAAATGAGTTAGGATTTAATAGCGAAGATATATGATAACATATATTTAGCACATAAAATAAATAAATATGCAAAAAATAAAACGGAGGCAAATTATGAACGAACAAAAGAATGAATTTGTAAAGATGCTTGATAAGGCATTTTATATGACGGGGAACATTGGTTATAGAAATTTAAAAAACATAATAGTTCACCCTGAATGGTTTCCGTTTTTAAGTGTTGAAAACGAAATGGACAAGACGGATTCAAAGGGATGAAATGGAAAAAGAACATAAATTTGATGCGATAGTTTTAAGTGCAAATGATTACAAAGAATATGACAAACTTTTGACAATATTCAGTGCCGTTAATGGCAAGCAAACAGTTCTGCTACGAGGATGCAAAAGACCAAAAGCCAAACTGCGTTTTGCAGGGCAACCTTTCTTTTGGGGGGAGTTTATGGTTGTTGACGGCAAAGGATATGATGTAGTTACTCAAGTATCACCAAAGAATAGTTTTTTTGAAGTTACAACAGATTATGATTGCTATGTAAATGGTTGTCTAGCACTTAAAGCCATTGCTAATTCGTGTCTTTCACAAAACAGTGAAAGACTATTTTTGCTCTTAGTTACATATTTAACTGTGCTTCAAAAAAACATAAATCAAAGCGATTTAATAACTTGCAAGTTTTTAGTGGAGTTATTAAAATTGCTAGGGTTTGAAATTAACACAGAATTTTGTCAAGAGTGCGGGCAAAAATTCAATGAGCATATATATTATAACACTTTTCAAAATTGCTTAGTTTGTGCTAATTGTAAATCGTATGATAGTATAAAAATTAAACCTAATTATATAAATGTTATAAATACAATTAAATCTAATAAATTTTTAAACCTATTAAAAGTAGATTTTGAAATTAATGATGTAAACGCGGTAAAAAACCTTTTAAGTACTGCGATTGAAAGAATTTTTAATTAGTTTTTAATAATTTTTGTCAAAAAAAAGGAAAATTGCAGAATTTGGTTGTATAGTATCATAGAATGCAATTTTTCGGGGAAAATGGAGAGATAAAATTTAATGGAAGGTAAATTAAAAGATGGTTTTGTTGCAGAACTAAAATCACGATGTAGTTTCACCCAAATTGCTTCAAAGTATCTTGAACTAACAAAAAAAGGGAGGACATATTGGGCAAGGTGTCCGTTCCATTATGAGAAAACGCCGTCGTTTTCAATAGATGAATTCGAGGGTTTTTATCATTGTTTTGGATGTGGTGAGTCGGGAGATTTAATTACATTTGTAAAAAAAATGGAAGGGCTTGATTTTATGGAGGCGGTCGAATTTTTGGCTAAATCTGTTGGAATGGAAATGCAGTTTGAATCGCAATCGGATATGGTGACTATTGCTGAACTTAACAAGCAAAAGAAACAAGCATTTAAAGCACTTTATGACGCAAAGGAATTTTACAAGCAACAAATTTATGAAAAGACCGCTATCAAAGCACAACAATATCTAAGAGATAGAAAAATTAACAAAAGTTCGCTAGAAAATTTTGAAATAGGATACAGTCCAAATTTCAAAATGTTAGTAGCACACCTTAAAGAATTGGGCTACAACGAAGAAACTTTAATGAATGCAGGGATAATTAGTGAATCAAAAGGCAAGTTTTATGACTCAATAGCAGAAAGACTTGTTTTTCCTATCTATGACACCTATGGACAAGTCATAGGCTTTTCTGGTCGAATTCTTGATAGCGAATTAGATGTTGCTAAGTACAAAAACACAAGGCAGACAATAGTATTTGATAAGTCTCGTGCAATTTTTGGACTTAAACAAGTTATGGACGCAAAACGGGTTCAACATTTTAACTATCTAATTTTGGCGGAAGGGCAAATTGATGTCATAATGCTACATCAATATGGCTTTCAATGTGCCGTTGCAACACAAGGAACGGCTCTTACCGAACAGCACGCAAGAGTGTTAAAAAAAGTGTGCGACAAAATCTTTATTTGTTATGACGGAGATTCAGCAGGGCAAAAAGCAACTTACAGGGCTTTGGATATTTTGCAAAGTGTAGGTTTAAAAGTAAAAATTATTAACATACCAAATGGACAAGACCCAGACGAATTTTTAAAAACAAAAGGCAAAGACGAATTCCAAAAACTCATAGATAATGCCGAAGAAGTTATGGACTACAAGTTGCGAACACTTGCTAAATCAACTAACACTGCTTCAAATGAATCTCGTTCCGAATTTTTAAAGAAAGCAATTGATTTAATAAAAACATTGCCAACACTTGCCGAAGCCGATGTTTATGTTAACACGATTGCAAAATATGCAAATGTAGCAAACAATGTGGTTCGTGAGTCGCTTAACAATGCAATGAGTTCATTAAATAAAACAAAGCAAACGCAACCAGAACTTACACAAATACCACAAAATTTCAGTGATGCCTATCAAAAGGCTGATAAAATGATACTTGCTAGCATAATACATAAAAAACCTTATGTAAATGATAATGTAAATTTAAGTTTTGTCAATACTAATTATCAAAGGCTTTACGCTATTATTGAATCTAAAAAGGAAAATGGGCAAGAATTCAAAATTAGTGATTTATACGATGTGTTTAATCTTGAAGAAGATAAGGACATTGCCGAGTTAGTTAACTATCAATTTTCAAATGACGAAGAAAAAGAAAAACAAGAATATTTAAATTCGTTAAATGTTAATAGGATGAGATACCTTGAAATCGAAATTAAGGATACTGAAACATTATATAAAAATGCAACTGATTTAACAAAAAGGACAGAATTATTAAATAAAATAGGAAGTTTAAGCAAAGAACTAGCAATGCTTAAATCAACCTTTATAAATTAATTAAATGGAGAATACGAATGGAAACTTTATCGCTTAGTGCAGAAGTAAATAGACTTATCGCTATTGGCAAAAAGAAAGGCAATAAAATTAATAGTGATGATATTTATATGAATTTACTAAAATATGATGCAGACCAAAAACAAATTGATGATATCATTGAAAAAATTGAGCAAGCAGGAGTAACCGTAATACCAGGGGACGAACCTTTTAAAGAAGAAGACTTGTATTCAATTGAAAATTTGATTAGTCAAGCAAGTATGGACGACCCGGTAAAAATGTATCTAAAGGACATTGGTAGATTGCCTATGCTATCACCTGAAGAAGAAATTGCAATTGCAACAAAAGTTGCACAAGGTGATGAGTATGCTAAGGAAAGGTTTATTGAAGCAAACTTGCGTTTAGTAATTTCAATAGCAAAGCGTTTTGTAAATAAAAGCAGTTTACAATTAATGGATTTAATACAAGAAGGTAACTTGGGGCTTATTAAAGCGGTTGAAAAATTTGATTACAAAAAGGGTTTTAGATTTTCAACTTATGCGACTTGTTGGATAAGACAACACATTACTCGTGCCATAGCCGAACGCGGAAGAACAGTGCGATTACCTGTTCATATGGTTGAAACAATTCACAAACAATCAAAAGTTGCCCGTGAATTGTTGCAAGAATTAAACAGAGAACCAACAACAGCGGAAATTGCCGAAGCAATGGGCATACCAGAATACAAAGTAATTGAAACACAAAGAGTGGCACAAGACCCATTAAGTTTGGAAAGTCCATTAGGAGAAGAAGATGATAGCAAACGCGGAGATTTCATTGAAGACGAAACAATAAAATCACCTAACGAATTGACAATGCAAAATCAGTTAAGAGAACAAATTTTTAGTGTGCTAAACTTTTTGACACCAAGAGAACAAAAAGTAATTCGTCTTAGATATGGGCTTGACGACTCACACCCTCGAACACTTGAAGAAGTGGGAAAAGAATTTAATGTAACTCGTGAAAGAATAAGACAAATTGAAGCAAAAGCACGCAAAAAACTAATGCGTCCAAACATTATGAAACGACTTAAATCATTCTCGGAGAACTAATGAAAAAGCGTTTAGATAAGTTATGTAGTTTAGTTGATGGAAACATTGTTGCCGATATTGGATGCGACCACGGTTATTTGTGTGAAATGCTTGTAGAAAAAGGTGTAAAGGAAATTTATGCTTGCGAAGTAACGCAAAAAAATTTAGAAAAAGCAAAAAACAATATTGTAAATTATGTCAATCGAAAATGTTGCAATGTTCAACAATTAGATAACAAAATAATATATGACGGCGGGAAAGTAACCTTTGTTTTATCAGACGGCTTTAAAAATTTGCAAATTTTGCCAGATTGTGCTATAATAGCAGGGATGGGTGGCGATTTAATTTTAAAAATTTTGTTTGATGATGTTTCAAAATTGCCTAACACTGTTGTTTTGCAACCTAATTCAAAAGTGGATGTTGTAAGAAAAACTTTGAGTAATTACTATGAAATTATTGAAGATAAAGTTATGTTTGACTGCGGAAAATATTACAACATAATTAAAGCAGTTAAAGGTAAGGATAATCTTAGTGAATTGCAAATATTGTTTGGCAAATCAAACTTAAATGAAATGCACAGTGAGTTTCTTGATTATTTAAAGTTAAAAAAACAGCACGCATTAAGTATTAATAATGAACATTATAAAAAA
The DNA here is from genome assembly GCA_944372675.1 of uncultured Clostridia bacterium. Classification (GTDB taxonomy): domain Bacteria; phylum Bacillota; class Clostridia; order Christensenellales; family UBA1242; genus CAKVOD01. The sequence goes on along the minus strand of CALVZW010000041.1, from coordinate 3,139 downwards.
TTATTGAGCCAAATACAAAAAGTAGAGGAATTGTATGAAAAAAATTTTAGAATATCAAAGAATTGAAGGTGAATTGATTAACATTGATAAAAAGATTAATCAAAGCAATTCTATGAAAGCGATTGCACAATTTAATGATAGTAGCAACACTGCAAAAAATGAAATGAAAGAACTAGATAAAAAAGCAGGTGAATTGGTAAATGCTTTTCATAAACTTGAAGATATTATGCAAAAAAATATAAATAATATTCGCAATCTTGAAAAGCAAAAGGTTGAAGCATCTGATAAAGAGCAAATGAAAAAGTTATATGAAAACATTAAAACAGTAAATGATAATTTAAATATCATTGAAAAAAGACTAAGTGATATTAATAAGAACATTGATTTAGTTTTAAAGAAATTCCAAAAAAACAAAGCATTAATTGCTAATGCTAAAGACAAAAAAGTAAAGGCACAAAACGACCTGGAAGAATATAAAAAATCATTTGACGAGCAAAAAAACAAATTGCAAAAAGAACTTGAAAAGTTGCAAAAAGAAATAACACCAAATGTTTTTGAGTTATATCAAAGAGTGAGAAAGGAAAATATTTATCCGGTATTTGTTAAAGCACTACAAGAAGACAATCAAACAAGGTGTGGTAAATGTAAAAGTATAATACCGGTTGCAAGAATTGATAAATTAAAAAATCAAGGCTACATTGAGTGCGAAGAATGTAGAAGAATTATTTTGTTAGATAAAAAAGATTAATTGATTTGACATAATTTAATTATGTCTTTTTTATTTGTTTTAGTAAACAGTGTTATATGGATAAAATTGTGAAACTTTTAAATAAAAACTAAATTAAAAAGTATTTAGTTTTTATATTAAGATGTATTTAGTTAGTAATACAGTAATTTATTTGTAGCAGTAACAAATTCTATTAATAATATTAAATATTTATGATTAAGCATTATAAATAAACTTAAAGAGAAAAGAAAAAAATTCACAACAAAATCACTCTATGCATAAAATGTTTAGAGGTATTTTTATGTGTGGAATAATAGGATATGTAGGAAAGTTATCTGCTAAAAACGAAATATTAGCAGGTTTAAAAATGCTAGAATATCGTGGCTATGATTCAGCAGGTATATGTTGTTTTGAAAAAGGCGAATTAAAATTAATAAAGAAAAAGGGTAAAGTTGATACGCTTATTGAAGTATGTAAAGACAAGTTAAAAGATGTACACTGCGGAATTGGACATACACGATGGGCAACACACGGCGACCCAAGCGATAAAAACGCACATCCATTTTTAAGCGAAAATAATAATGTATGCATAGTACATAATGGCATAATAGAAAATTTTGAAACCTTAAAAGGAAACTTACAAAAACAAGGAGTGCGATTTCGTTCGGAAACTGATAGCGAAGTGATTGCTCAACTTTTGCAAAAAAGCAAATGCGAAAGTGAATTAAAAAAAGTGCAAGAACTATCAAATATGTTAGTTGGCTCGTATGCGATTGCAATATTGTTTAAAGGGCTTGAAAATCAAATATTTGCAATAAGAAAAAATAGTCCACTAATTGTAGGCAAGTCAAAAGATGGTTATTATCTATCTAGTGATGTAAATGCATTAGTTGATAAAACAACCGAATATCATATAATGGAAGAAGACGAAATTGTTTGGATAGATAATGAAGATTGTTATGCCTTTAATAAAAATTTGCAAGCAAAAGAAATTACATATTTGCCAATGAATTTAAGTAAGCAAGACATTTCAAGAGGTACTTTTGAACATTATATGTTAAAAGAAATTATGCAAGTACCAATGGCAATAAAAATGACAATAAATGAATGTGAATCTATTATAAATCCATATAACAAATTGCCAAAGGACTTAATTAGGGATGTAAAACATTTAACAATAATAGGATGCGGAACAGCATTTAATGCAGGAATGACAGCAGAACATTATGCAAGAGAACGAGATATTATAGTTGAATGTGTGTATGCTAGCGAGTATAGATATCGCAAATTTTTATCACAAGAAAATGAACTATGCATATTTATTAGTCAAAGTGGTGAAACAGCGGATACAATCGAAGCATTAAAAATTGCTAAAGAACATCAAATACCAACAATAGTAATTACAAATGTATCAACTTCAACAATTAATAAATTAGCAGACTATGTAATACCAACTAAAGCAGGTCCAGAAATTGCAGTTGCATCAACAAAAGCCTATAATGCACAAATTACAGCATTATATAATCTTATGGATTATATTTACTGCGTAAAAAATAAAATAAATTGTAGAACTTGTATTTTAAAAGATAAATTATATGATGTAGTAAATAAACTAGAAAATTATAATTTTGATAAAATAGATGAATTATCACAATTAATACTAGAAAATGAAAGAGTGTTTTTCATAGGGCGTGGCGTTGATTATGCAACAAGTCAAGAAGCATCATTGAAACTAAAAGAAATATCAAATATACATAGCGAAAGTTTATATGCAGGAGAACTTAAACACGGAACACTAGCATTAATTGATGAAAACACTGTGGTTATAGTCATTGCAACACAAAAACATTTATTTGATAAAACAATGAATAGTATATACGAAATAAAAGCAAGAGGAGCAAAAGTTGTGTTGGTAACACAATTTGATGTGCAAACTGACGCAATAGATATGTTAATAAGCATACCAACAACCGACCAAGCAATAATGGCTGAAATTAGCATATACCCTATGCAAATGCTTGCTTATAAGACGGCGGTACTTAAAGGACTTGACCCTGACAAACCAAGAAATCTAGCAAAATCAGTTACCGTTGAATAATAATTTTTAAAATAATAAATTAAATTGTTTAAAAAAAAATGTATATAATCATATGTTGAAAAATTTTAACATTTAATATATTATAAAAAAAGTTGCACTTAGTGTAGTGTAACTTTTTTTTATATTTTTAAACTAATTCATTTTTAGCAATAGTAAAAACTTATTTTATTTATTAAAATTTAAAAATGACTAAAATTATTAAAATCGTTTGACTAAAAAATAAATATTGTGTTATACTAACAGTAGCAATAGAAAGGAGTGCAAGATTATGAAAATACAAAAGAATAAAATGCTAGGGGGGGGGGGGGGGGAGA
>CALVZW010000040.1 GCA_944372675.1 uncultured Clostridia bacterium | reverse complement strand
GCTCCACAGGTCAAGGACCCTGTCCTTGCCTAAAGGTTCCTAAGGGAACGGGTAGTTCCCTTAGAAAAAAAAACGCCTAGTGCAAACTAAAAGAACAATTACTTAGCATTGTTGTGTAATTGTTCTTCAATAGCCGTCTTAGTAAGATTATCAATAATCTCGTCCAAATCGCCCTCCATAACTTGTGGAAGATTGTAAAGGGTTAAATTTATGCGATGGTCAGTAACGCGAGATTGCGGAAAGTTGTAAGTCCTAATGCGTTCGCTTCGGTCGCCAGTACCAACTTGGCACTTGCGTTTTTCAGCATATTCAGCATCGGCTTGTGCCTTATAGTAATCATATAACTTACTTTTCAAAATACGCATAGCCTTTTCTCTGTTTTGAATTTGCGACCTTTCATCCTGACAAGCAACAACCATACCAGTTGGCAAATGCACAATACGCACAGCCGAGTCAGTTGTGTTAACCGATTGCCCGCCAGCACCACTACTACGACAAACATCAATGCGCAAATCTTTTTCATCAATAACAACATCAACATCTTCGTTTTCAGGTAGCACTGCAACAGTAACAGTTGAAGTATGCACCCTACCACCCGACTCAGTTTCTGGTACTCTTTGCACCCTGTGAACACCGCTTTCAAACTTGAATTTTGAGTAAACACCCTTGCCGTGTATAGTGCAAATTACTTCCTTAACACCACCAACACCGGTTTCAGATAAATTGACAACACTTAATTTAAAACGATGCGCCTCGCAAAACTTTTGATACATTCTTAACAATTCGCCAGCAAATAAACTTGCTTCATCACCACCAGCACCACTTCGTATTTCCAAAATAACATTCTTTTCATCATCTTCATCTTTGTCAATCAAAGCAATTTCAATTTCCTTTTCAAGTGCTTCTAATTCAATTCGCTTACTTTGTAACTCCTCATCAAAAATAGCACGCAATTCAGCATCTTGTTCAGTCTTTAAAACTTCTTTGGCTTCTTCAATCGCCTTGTTAAGTGCCAACCTTTTGTTGTGTAATTCCACATATTCACTCAACTTTGATTGCTCTTTTGCCAACCTTTCATAATCTTTTCTATCTAAGTTAGCACTCATAAGTTCATCATTAATCTCGTTATATCGGTTCACATAACTTTCTAATTTATCCATTTTCTTCCTCTCAGTTTTAGTATTATAACACATTAGCCCACAAAAAACAAGCGGTGTAAAAGATTATCTTAGTTGTCCGTAAATAACCCTTTCTATGCCTTGATAATCGTATCGTAAACCAATATTGTCAAAATCTTTTTGCAAAAGTTCCTTGACATCTTCAAATTGCCCCTTGCCTATCTCAAAATAAATCTTTCCGCCCTTACTTAAATGCTTAGGAGCATCGGCAATAATTTTGCGGTAAAAATCTAGCCCATCACTGCCACCGTCAAGTGCTAAGTGCGGGTCAAACTCACTAACTTCCAATGTTTCAACTTCGCTTGACTTTATATACGGTGGATTTGATACAATAATATCAAACTTTTGCTCATTTAAACTTTCAAAAAGGTTAGATTTTAAAAACAACACCTTAGCATTTAATTTATCAGCATTAATTCGTGCCATAGCAACAGCACTTTCATTAATATCAACACCGACAACTTGACAATCACTCAATTTTGAAATTGTTATTGCAATACATCCACTACCCGTACATAAATCAAGCACTTTTTGATTGCTTGCACCATTTTTTATATCATTAAGCACAGTTTCAACCAAAATTTCAGTATCAAATCGCGGAATAAGTGTGTCATCATTCAATTCAAATTCAAAACCGTAAAAGTTGGAATGACCAAAAATGCGTTGCAACGGTTCGCCTTGCATTCTTAGTTCAGCAAATTTTTTAACTTTGTTTAAATCTAATGGTGATATATATTTTATAGTCTTTAGTTCCGCACGATTGCAATTTAGCACTTCGCAAAATATCCAATCAACATCGCTTTCGCTGTCAATACCATTTTGCAAAAATTCTTCACGCAACTTTTGCCACTCAAAAATTAAATTGTGTTGACTTTTTAAATCTTCATTATCATTTATCATAAGCACCTCTTTTATTGTAACAATAGCACACATTACACTTTCTCTATCGGTATTATTTTTAAACATAGCCTGCACCCAATATGACGGGGCATAAAGTATTTTTACAAATTTATTATCATATTGATTTAAAAACACAAAAACTTCATAAACGGTTGAAAGTATGATTGCAAACAACACTGTTCTATAAATTAAATTCAACCAAAAAATTTTTTCATAAAACAATGGTAAAATATAAATTGAAATAATAATAGTAATAAAAATTATTGAAAAAGGATTAAAAAAATACTTACCTTTTTCATTTAAAACAATATCAACATCCAAACTTTTTTTATTTCGCAAAGCATTCATAGTTTTATTGACTGCACTTTGGCTTCTAAAGAATTTACCCCATAACTGCGAAAAAGCCAATGTTAATAATACAAGTAATATGACAGTTAAAGTAGAATTTAAAATATTAAACAAAAACGAACTAACTACAACATAATCAAGTGCCTTAAAAATTGCAATACTTAACATATTAGGCAATGCAACAATAAGCCACACACCCAACAATCCGCCAAGCAAAACGGCTACTAGAAATATAACAACTTTAACAATATTAATTATAACATCATAGGCATTTATATTAATTTTTTTATTTAATAATTTTTTTGCCAAAAAATAGCCCAAAATTGCATTTTTAATTGCAACAATTACAAAGATTAATGCTCTAATAAACGGAAACTTACGCAACCTCGCATCAGTTTTGGTTTTTAATAATTTTACAACTACTTGCCCGTTTTTTATTGTCCCCACCGCTAAGTAATTGTTATGTAAATAACACACCCCGTTACTAATAGCAAATCCTGCCATATTCGTATTTTTGTCCATATCTACCACTTATTGTAGTATTGACAAAAATTATGTTGTGTATTCTATTTATAGTGAGTACTAAAAGTTAGTTTTTATCTAAGGGAACTACCCGTTCCCTTAGAAACCCTTAGGCAAGGAAAATCTTCCTTGACCTGTGGAGCATTTGGAAGACAAAGCCAAGTTTTGTGCGTTTGCACTTAAAACTTTTGTCTTTTGCTACCGCAAAAGTCCAAAGGTTACGCAAAGGTATGTGTTCTTTTTTAGTTAGTAGAAATAGAAGATATTAAAAAAAGTGAAGTTAGTAAGTTTTATGTTTAATTTTTGTACTTGTGAAGTTTTGGAAATTACATAAATTTAGTGAGAAAAAATTATTTTATTATTAATTTTTGCGAAAGCAAAAAATAAAAATTAATTAAAAGTTTTAACGCACAAACTAAATTTCTTGTACTTGCCAAACTCCACAGGTCAAGGACCCTGTCCTTGTCCTAGGGGGTCGTAGGGGGGATGGAAAATCCCACCCTACACTCTCCACCCCACCGCCTAGCACAAACAAATAGAACAAAAAAAGTCAGCAAAAGCCGACTTGTGATTAATTTAAATTATATTTTTTCTTAAATTGTTCAACGCGACCTGCAGTGTCCACAATCTTTTTATTACCTGTATAAAATGGGTGACAATTACTGCAGATATCCACTTTCATAATATCGCCTTCAACAGTTGATCTAGTCTTAAAAGTATGACCGCAAGCACAAACAACTGTTACTTCGTGATAATTTGGGTGCAAATCCTTTTTCATATTATCTCTCCTTTATTCACAAACATTAGTCTTTAAAGTTTAATATATTTTTAACAATTTGTCAAGGACTTTTAATAACTTTATTTATTTTTTAGGAAGTTTAGGCATTTTTGGCATTTTAGGCAATTCTTTAGCCATTGAAGGACTTGAAACAGGCTTTGTTTTATTCATTAAATCCGCTAAATCTTTGTCGGAGATAGTGTTGTCATAACTATCTAAATTTTCCACTTGTTCCTTTTCGCCATTTAAAGATAAAGTTAAATCTTCAAACTCATCAGTTTCTTTAGCCTTCTTGTCTTCCTTAAGATATTCTTTTGAGAATAACCCCTTGTCTTCCGCCTTTTCTCTCATTCGTTCTTCTTTAAGATTGCGTTTTTCTAACTTTTTAAGTTCCTTTTGTTCTTTTCTTAACTCTTTATCTTTAAACTTTTTGCTAATTTTAAACATTTCGTCATTATCCTCGAACTTATCATAATTTTCTTTTTGCTCTTTTCGTTTTGCTTTTTTATCTTCTTTTGCAGAAACTTCGCCACTTAAATTTTGAGCATTCTTTTCAATAACATTTTCTTGCAACTTACTTGCTTTCTTATTTTCATTTGCTTCTTGCTTAATTCTTTCTTGTTCGCGTTCTTTAAGCAATTTTTCGCGTTCTTTGTCAAGTTTTTGTTGTTCTTTTTCTTGCTTTAATCTTTCTTTTTCTTGCTTTTTGTGTTCTTTATCAGCAATCTTTTTCATTTTAGCATTTTCTTTTTCAAGGGCTTTTTGTTCCTTTAACTGTTCTTTTTGTTCAAGTTTATGTCCCTTTTCAACAATTGCTTGATTTTTGCGTTCTTGCTTATCTAACTTTTCACTTTCTTTAAACAATTTGCGATGCTCTTTTTCGGCTTGCTTAATTTCTTTCATTGATAATGTTGTACCCATACCGCCGTCAACATCTAAATCTTCACCAAGTAAGCGTGCCTTTCTGCGTTTTTCTATCCAGAACGATATTCCAACATAAATGAATATTAACCCAGCCACAGCAACAAAAATTATCCAAATAAATTGTATAAAATCAAATTGTGTTGACACTGTAAAATAAATAGGTAAAAACAAGGCTTTTTCTTCAGCAGTCATTGAAATAACATTGCCGTTGCTATCAAGTTTTTCATAAGTTATGTAGTAAGTACCGTTATCTAACTTTGTAAATTTATCCTTAGCAAGTACAGTTTTTGAAAAACCATTTAACACGGATTGCGTCAAACTTGCACGCGAATATTTGGTGGAACTATGATACATTACCGCTTGAAAATTTGTGTAATAAGGATTAAGTCCGCCAAAGTAAATTTCTGGTTTATATGTGTAATCGTTGTTATCAATTATGTTTTGAACACCAATTACCACCCATTGCCCGTAAATACTACTTTGAATTGTGTTAAGAGCAGAGCCATCACTAAAATCAATACGATTGTTATTTATGTTAACAAACATAAGTCTAGGTGAAGTGTTAAGCAAAGTAATTACGCTTTCAACATTTGTAATTCTGTTATTTGATAATTGTATTTCTTGCAAATATTCAACACCGCTTATATTTATTGCACTCACATAGTTATCGTTAAGATTAATTTTAGTAAAAGGTAAATCAACAAGCGTAACAGCACTTAAAACGCCATCAGACAAATCAAGTTCAGTGGTTGAAAATTGTGCTTGTTTAAGTCCCGAAAGTGTCAAACTACGCAAACTCTTCATATCGTTTGGCAAGTTAATTATTGGGTCAACACCAAGATTTGTAAGTGATAATATGGTAAGATTGTTTAAATTACTAAGGTTAACCGTTTTAATGTTTGGCTTGTTTGCTAATTCAAATGAGAAAACACTTGGACATTCGCTTACATAAATATTTTCAAGCAAATTTAAGTTAGTAAAATTACTCACCACTTCACTATTTAAACTATCGCACCCTAAAATTTCAAGTGTTTTAATGTTTTCACACTCATTAAACACCAAACTATTTAAGTTAGAACAATCGTAAACATATAATTCTTGCAAATTTGGACAATTTAAGTAAACACTATTTAATAAAACTAAACCAGCAATATTAAATTGATTTAAAGCCACATTATCGAATTTAATTGTTTGAATATTCTCACAACTAGATAAATCAAACGATGTCAAATTTTCAGCATTTGTCAATTCTATACTTTTTAAGTTACTAACATTGTTTAACTCAATTAAGTAAAGACTATTTAAATTATGTAATGTTAAACTGTTTAAGTTTTTTGACCCTAAAACTAGCACTTGCAAATTAGTTAAGTTTTCAAGTGCCAACTCCTTTACATTAGTTCCTTGCAAATTTAGGTTTTGTAAGCTTAGCATATTGACAACATTTTCATAACAAGTAATGCTTAAAATACTACATTCACTTAATGATAATGTTTTTAAGTTAATTGCCGAATTGATATCAACTTGATTTAAGTTGTAACAATTAGATAAATCAATGCTTTGTAATTTTTGTAAGTTTGTTGCTAAATCTAATTTACGCAAAACGGCACAATTAGTGAAAATAATAGTTTCAACATTTTCACTTTTCGAAATGTCAAATTCATCGATCCAGTCATTAGCATTTACAAATATTTGTTTTAAATTTGGTGCATATAAAAGTTTTCGTTCGACAATAATGCCATTTTCTTCAAACGACATATTATCTAATTCAAAAGTTTTTATATTGCTTGCATTGGTAACATCAAATGTTTGTAATTTCACATTATCTTTAAAATTTAAAGTAGATAAAGAATTTGAACTAAGGTAAAAATTCACTAAATTAGAATTACTGATAACATAAAATTCAGTTAAATTATTTGCAGTTAAATTAATATCGGTTAAACTAGCATTGTTTTGCAAAGTACATTGTCTCAAATTTGGCATAATGTAGTTTAATTTAAAACTGTTGCCACCAATATCTTTAAGACTTAAACTATTTAAGTTTTGTGCTACACCATCATCTAAAACAAAATTTAATTTTTCACATAACGAAATTGTTATACTACTCAATTTGTTATTTTGATTAAAACTTAAACTTGTTAAATTATTACAGTTTTCTATAACTAAAGTTGTTAAATTAGGAAATACAGACTTATTTTCAAATTGCCCAGTAAAATTAGCACTTACTAAATTTGTCATATTTCTAACAGTTATTTTAGTAAGCGAAGGTAAATCAAATTGCTCTAATCCCGAAATATCAACAATATTGTTACACAAATTGTTAGTACCATCAAAAACAAGTTCATCTAAATTTGTAAACGAATTACTAGTTAAACTATCAGTGCCTGAAACAGATAACAAATATTCTTGCAATTCATCATTAAGTGTAACCGAACTATCCGCATAAGCAGTAATACTTAATGAACTTTGTGTATTATTTAAATTGTTAAACAAACAAAAAACAAAAAGGCAAAAAAGACTAACCAAAAATATTGTAACTTTCTTTGAGTTTGACATCATCTTTTTCTCCTTTTGTATTTTTGTTTTTAAAATTAATTGATGTTGTTAAATTATATTAATATTATTATAACACAAATTTTAAAAAATTAAATAAATTAATATTAATTTAACAAATTTTTAATTAATTTTGTAAATTATTTTTACTTTATATTACATTTTTAATTTTTATTTTATAAATGTTTTACTTTGTTGTAAATGTTTTACTTTGTTGATTTTTAAATTTATTTTTATTATTACTTTAATTAATTTTGTAAAATATTTTATTTTATTAATTATTTTTTTTATTTTTTTTAAAAAATTTTTACTTTTGTTTAATATTTTATTACATTTGTTTTTTAATAATTTTAAAAATATAATTAATATCTATTTTATTAAACTCTATAAAATTTTTTATTTTTAATTTATTTTTATTTTATTTATTATTTTTCGTTTTGTCCTTTTTGCTATCGGTTTTAACAATTTCAATTTTGTTTTTACGATTAAAAGCAAACATATATGCTAAATACAAAACCCCCATTAAAATGAACAAGCAAAAGAACACTACAAGCAATTTTAAAATGCCATTTGAATTATTTTTAATAACAACAGTAAAAGCCACAGTTTTTGATTCATCACCAAGCGAACTAACCGCCTTGACCGTTAAAGTGTAAGTACCGCTTTTTTGCAATTCAACACTATCACCCGAAACAAAATTTCCGCTATTAATTGCATATTGCACTTGATAATTATCGTCATTACTGTCAAAATATATTGTAACTTGCCCATCAAAATCATTATATAAATCTAAAATATTGCCATCCTTATCCACAACAGTTATTGTTGGAGCAGACTTATTTATTTTAATTTGTATTGCTTTATTATATAAATAGCCGTCATTATTTTTTAAATAAATATCGTAAGTAGCGGGCAATAAATTTGCACTATCAGTAATAATAGTAACAGCATTTGTATCAACATTGACACATTCTAGCCAAAAATCTTGTTCCCCGCAATTATAAACTCTAATCGGTGTATGTTCATCATAATCTTTTAAGTCATATTCTTGTTGAAAACCAATAATGAAATTATAGTTTACAAACTGACCTTCAACAAAATTATTAATTTTATTGCCATAAAGATTGATGCTTGCACCCTGCCCATCACTTTTCAAATTAAGTTTTTGCATATCTTGAATTTGATTAAATGACAAATCGACATTTGCCCCACTTGCCAAATTACCTAAATTAACTTGCGTTAAAGAATTATTAGATGCATAAATATTTTTAATATTTTTTAACTCACCAATTTCTAAAGTGGTAAGCGCATTACCTATTAAGTTAAGTTCTTCAAGTTTAGGCATATTTGTAAAAGTTTCCGCTTTAATTTGTGTCAAGTTATTTGCCGATAAATCTAAACTAACTAAATTAGGAAAATAAAATATACCCAATTCTTCAACGGTATTTAACTTAAAAGTAGTGTCATCAATAGTAATTCTAACATCACTTAAATCTAACGAAGTTATATCCAAAAAATCAGTAGTTTTTAACTTAACATACGCACCGTCATTACTGAAATCGGGATAATGCCCATCTCTTATGAATAGCAGTTGACAATATAACCCCACACCTAATTCGTCAATTTCGACTTCTCTTTCAATGAATTGTGATTCGTCAAAACTACTTTCAGCCATTATAGTTAAATTAGTATCAACTTTATTAAAACAAAAAGTATAACAGCAAAAACCACTAACAATCAACGAAAGCACTGCAACTACACTAAATGCAAATACCTTAAATTTTACCAAATCATCCTCCTAAATTAGTTTGTCTTAAGTACAAAAAAATAAACATTAAAATAAAAATATAATTGCTATTTTACATTAAATTTTCAAAACTTATTTATGTTAAATTTATTTTGTAAATTTCAAACAAAAACAAATGATTAATATACATTAATTTTATTAAATTTAACAAAAAAAGTCAACTATTTTTGCAGGTGGGATTTTCTATCTTGTGTGTAGGGTGGGATTTTCCATCCCCCCTACACTACACCCCCTACACACACTCACCATACCACAAAAAAAACACTAATACGGAAAGATATTAGTGTTAAAAAATGAATTATTTACACATAACTTTAATTAATTCAACAGTTTTGTTGGAGTAGCCCCACTCATTATCATACCAAGCAACGAGTTTAAAGAACTTATCACTCATTTCAATGCCAGCAAGCGAGTCATAAATACAAGTGTGCGCGTCGGTGTAAAAATCGGTTGAAACAAGTGGTTCATCAACATAAGAAACAACACCTTTCATATAAGTTTCGCTAGCCTTTTTAACCGCTTCATTAATTTGTTGTAATGAAGTAGATTTTTTAGTTTTAACAGTCAAATCTACAACAGAAACATCCACAGTTGGCACTCTAAAACTCATACCAGTAAGTTTGCCATTCAAATGCGGAATAACCGCACCAACCGCCTTAGCCGCCCCAGTCGTACTAGGTATAATGTTAACACCAGCAGCCCTACCGCCTCGCCAATCTTTTTTACTAACGCCGTCAACAGTGAGTTGAGTAGCAGTTATCGAGTGTATGGTTGTCATTAAACCTTCATCAATGCCAAAATTGTCATCAATAATTTTAGCAAGCGGTGCTAAGCAGTTAGTGGTGCAACTAGCATTTGATACAATATCTTGCCCAGCATATTCACTATCATTAACACCAAAAACAAACATCGGCATTTCTTTCCCCGGAGCAGTTACAACAACTTTCTTTGCCCCCGCCTTAATGTGCTTGCTAGCCTTTTCATACGAAGTAAACTTACCCGATGCCTCACAAACAACATCAACACCATATTTTGCCCAATCTAAATTTTCAGGGTCTAATTCACTGCTAAACGCAATCTTGTTTCCATTAACAAACAAGGCATTTTCTTCACTCCTTAATTGTCCATTAAATGTCCCGTGTACTGTATCATATTTAAAAAGATATTGTGCATATTCAGCATCAACAAATGGGTCATTGATAGCAACCACTTCAACATCATCAAAGTTTTCAACAACAGCCCTTAAAATTAGTCTGCCAATTCTACCAAAACCATTAATACCAATCTTTATTTTTTCCATATCTTCTCCTTATCTATATGTAAATTATATAACAATTTTACCTTTTCTCAAAGTAATTCACACCAACTTTACAATATTTTTTGTTAGTAAATACTAAGAATTGTTTTTTATCTAAGGGAACTACCCGTTCCCTTAGCAACCCTTAGGCAAGGAAAATCTTCCTTGACCTGTGGAGTT
>CALVZW010000039.1 GCA_944372675.1 uncultured Clostridia bacterium | reverse complement strand
GTTTGTTTTAACAATTTATATTGTTCAAACAATGATAATCTATCTATTTCTGTTCTTGTATAACCTGGCATTTCCATATGTTGAATTGAAGCTCTTTCAACTGGTCTAAAGCGTGTAAGATATCTATTTTTAAACTTTTCAGCAACTCCCTTTGAAGCACCATAAAACTTATTAAATCCTGATTTAACTATTTCTTTACTTACACCATATTTTTCTTTAAATGCTTGCAACAACAATTGTGTGCGAGATGGTGTTTTTGTTGTTTCAACATCAGTTTGTTTAAATCTTGCCCTTTCAATTGCTCTTTTTCTATTTTCGCTCATTCCCTCTGGATAAGTTACAGCATCTTTTCGTGCTTGTCTTTGCATCTTTGCATTATTGTATTTATCTTTAAAGTAAGCACTAATTTTTCTTGCTCCAGATTTTGTACTTGTAGCAATTTTACCAAAGCCCATCTTAACAACATTTGATTTTTTTGTTGTAGATTTTGCAGATTTTGATTTCCCTACACCGTGAAGTCTTGAATTTATTTTAGCACCTGCTTTTAAAATTCCATTTTTAGAAGCACTGCCAACAGCCGTTGCACCACTTTTTGCTTTGTGCCCAACTGCTGTAGCACCGTTTGCTACTCTATGAGAAACTTTTCTTGCATTTAAGTTTTCTTTAAATGCTTCCATATCTTTCCCATTTTTAATACGATAAAAATCAACTTTATCTTCGTGCAAATCTCTATAAATTCTTGCTGCTTTCAAGAATTTTTTTCTTCTTCTGTTGTTAATAAATGAACCTGTATCAGTCATTTTACCAAATAATGTTGATTTTGTATTTAAATCAATTGTTTCATCTTTTACAACATCATATTTTACATTGGCTTTTTTTGCAAGTTTTTCAGTTTTTCTTTGATAAGTGTTATAAACTTTTTCAAAGCGTTGTAATTTTTTATCACGCTTAGCACTTAATTTAGCAAATTTTCTATCACTAATCTTATCGCCCTTGTCGTGAAGTTTTACTTGCAATTTACCTGCAGATTGTATTGCTCTTTCTGCTTGATATAACTTATTATCCTTTCTTAAAATTGCATAGTGTTGAGCAACCAATGGAACACCGCCAAAAACTGCTGCTCCTACTAAGTTAGAACTTACCGATAAAACAGTAAAATAGGTAGGTGCTGCTATTATTGGGCCAATTGCAGGAATTAACATTGTTAAAGCACCAATACCCCCTGCTATTGTTCCTATTCCTAAGTATGTTGCTGTTCTTTTTGACAAACTTAAATTATCTCTTACAACTCTAAAATAATTTTTGTTTTCGTTTTCTCTTTTGTAATCAAGTAATGTAGCCATAGTCATACTCCTCTTTTTATTTCGTACATATTATATAATAGTTTACTAAATTTGTCAATAGAGATTGTATAATATTTTTTTACAACTTTAATTGCATTTACTTAGTAATTTTCTAACTATTTTCATTTGCATTTATAATGAGTTATTCCGCCTTATTTGCAAACATTTTCTATAATACTAATTTATGCAGTTACTAATAAAAGTATTTTATTAGTTTTATCATAAAAAGCAACAAATTTTAAATTGTAAATATTTCATTTAATATCTTGAGCATAAATTAGTTGCTAAATTTAAAATTATTGTATATAATAAGTCGAGGTAATTATGAAAAAAATTAATCAACACAGCACAATGGATGGCAACACCGCTTGCGCATCCATTGCGTATAAGGTAAGCGAAATATGTCCAATTTATCCAATCACACCATCAAGTACAATGGCGGAACTATGCGATGTTTGGGCAAGTCAAGGCTTACAAAACATATACGGACAAACGACTAAAATTATTGAACTACAATCTGAAGGCGGAGCATCGGGAACATTACACGGGGCTTTGCGTGCAGGAGCATTAGCAACAACTTTTACTGCTAGTCAAGGGCTATTACTAATGATACCAAATATGTATAAAATTGCAGGAGAACTTCTCCCTTGCGTCATTCATGTATCGGCTCGTGCGCTTGCAACTCACGCCCTTTCAATTTTTGGCGACCATAGCGATGTTATGGCAACACGAAGCACTGGTTTTGCCCTTTTATCATCAACATCAGTACAAGAAGCACAAGATTTTAGTTTAATTGCTCACTCTTCAACATTAAAATCTAAAATACCATTTTTACATTTTTTTGACGGCTTTAGGACAAGCCACGAAGTAAATGAAATTGATGTTTTGAGTGATGAAGATATTAAAGCAATGATTGACTTAGATTGCGTCAACGAATTTAAGTCGCGTGCATTACAAAACATTGACCCTAAAATGTATGGTACATCACAAAGTGCAGATGTTTACTTTGCCAATCGTGAAAGATGTAATGAATATTACAACAAACTACCACAAATTGTTGAAAATGAATTTTCAAAATTAAAAGAAATATGCGGTAGAGAATATCATATTTTTGATTACTACGGCGATAAAAATGCTGAATTTGTTGTCGTATGTATGGGCAGTGGCTGTGCAGTTTTAAAGGAAGTTTGCGAACAACTAAACAAATTCGGTGCAAAATTAGGCGTTGTTTTTGTTAGATTGTACCGCCCTTTTGATGCGGAATTCTTTGTAAGCAAATTACCAAAATCAGTAAGAAAAATTGCAGTACTTGATAGAACAAAAGAAAGCGGAGCAATTGGTGAACCACTATTTGAAGATGTTTGCGTTGCGGTTAATCAATGCGGATTAAATGTTTCTGTCATTGGCGGACGATATGGATTAGGTAGTTTTGAATTTAATCCAACAATGGCAAAAGCGGTGTTTGATAATTTACAATCAAATAATCCAATCAATCATTTCACAGTTGGAATTAATGACGACATTACACACAATTCTCTTAAACTTGACGAAAATTACGAAATTATTGACGATAATCACAAATGCGTATTTTTTGGTATTGGCGGAGATGGAACTATTAGTGCCAACAAAAACAGTGCTAAAATTATTGGTAATGCTGGTGGACTTTATTCACAAGCCTACTTTGTATACGATTCAAAGAAAAGCGGAAGTATGACAGTTAGTCATTTGCGTTTCGGTAAAAGCCCTATCAACGAACCATATCAAATAAATAATGCCGATTTCTTAGCAGTGCATAATTTTAGTTTTATTTCAAAAATAGATGTTTTACAGTATTTAAAGCCTAACGGTATTGTGCTTTTAAACTGCCCTTTTGAAATTAATGAATTAAATAAGTTCTTCACAAGCGATTTTGTTGCAAATTTAAAAGAGAAAAACGCAAAATTATATATTATTGACGCACTAAAAATTGCTAAGAGTTTAGGACTTAAAAACAAAATAAATGTAATAATGCAAAGTGCATTCTTTTACTTATCAAACATTCTTGATTACGCAAAAGCAAAACAAGAAATGGCAGAATATGTTAAAAAAAGTTATTCAAAGTTTGGTGATGATGTAGTAAACGCAAACATCCAAGCCATTGAATATGGTAGCAATGTAATTGAAATTAATGTAAACACTCTTAACGGCAATGCAGTAAATTCAAAAGTAAATAACATTAAAAACGAATTTTACAACAATATTATGCTACCAATATCGCAACTAAAAGGACAAAACATACCAGTTTCTGCATTTTCTGTTGACGGCGGTGTTCCAGTTGGCACATCACAGTTTGAAAAACGCGGAATTGCAACCGATTTACCTGTTTGGCATAAAGAAAATTGTATTCAATGTAACCTTTGTTCATTAGTTTGCCCACATTCAGCAATTAGAACAAAAGAAACAAGTAATGATATGTCAGCACAAAGTGTCGATAAACTAAACAAGGATGGCAACAAATTTTGCCTTGCAATTAGTCCGCTTGATTGTACAGGCTGTGGCAACTGTGCAAATGTTTGCCCTGCTAGACAAAAGGCACTAACAATGGAACAAGCCGAAAGCACACTAGATAATTGCCTTGAAAATTTTGAAAAATTTAATAAAATTAAACAAAATGTAAACTTAAACAAATATACAATTAAAAACTCACAATTTGAAAAACCACTTTTGGAGTTTAGCGGTGCTTGTGCTGGATGCGGACAAACTGCTTATGTAAAACTACTTACTCAACTATGCGGTGAAAGTTTAATAATTGCTAACGCAACAGGATGTTCAAGCATTTGGGGTGGTTCTTATCCATCTTGCCCTTACACAAAAAGCGATGACGGATTAGGTGTTGCTTGGGCAAATAGTCTTTTTGAAGACAATGCTGAATTTGGCTTAGGAATTAAGTTAGCAACACAAACAAAAAAAGAAGCATTAAAAAATGTTTGGAACAAACTTTCACAAAACAATGCTCAACTCAAAGTTTTATATGACGAATGGTTAAACTATAGTGACGATTTTGAAAAATGCAAAAAAATATATTTTAAATTGCTTGAAGTTTTAAAGCATAAAAATAAATGTAAAAACACACGACAACTTATATCGCTACTAGATGTTGTAATGCCAAAAAATGTTTGGATAATTGGCGGTGATGGTTGGGCATACGACATTGGCTATGGCGGACTAGATCACATTTTAGCAAGCGGACAAAATGTTAATGTGTTAGTACTTGATACAGAAGTTTATTCAAACACTGGCGGACAGGCGTCAAAATCAACCCCTATTGGTGCAGTTGCAAAGTTTGCTCAAAGCGGAAAACAAACTCCGAAAAAAGACTTGGCAGGTATTGCAATGCAATATGATGATGTATATGTTGCAAAAATTTGTATTGGAGCAAATCCTAACCAAGCATTGCAAGCATTTAAAGAAGCAATGGAACACAATGGGCCAAGCATTATAATTGCTTATGCTCCTTGCGTTTCACAAGGTATTGATATGTCAAAAACGCCAAGCATTGAAAAAATGGCTGTTCAAAGCGGATACTTTACCCTACTTCGTCGTAGACCTATAAAAACAATTAGCAATATTGAATTAGCGGAAGAAAATTTAAAGCAAAACAATGCAATGAAAGCAACTAGCACAACAACAATACCTAATCAAGAAAATGTAAATAACATTCAAAATACTCAAAAACAAAATACAAATGAAAATAAAGAAAACATAAACCTTACAATTAATAAATATAAACAAGGTGTAAGCGGTGAATTGATTATAGATAGCGGAACACCTACAATTTCACTTGAAGAATTTTTAAGTATTCAAAACCGCTTTAAATCAAAAAAATAAATTATTTTTATTGATAAAAACATCATTAAATAAAATTACTTAGTTATTAAATAAAAAAATATTTAATGACTAAAAAAGTTATTTCAAAATTACTTAAATAAATGATTAAAAATATTTAAAAAACACGAAAATCAAAAATTTTCGTGTTTTTTATCTGCAAAATTAACATATAAATTAATTTTTATCTTAATAATTTTTAGTATAAATTTTTTAGTATTAAACTTTTATTTTAATAAGCAATTTTTATTTTATTTTACCAAAATCGGCTAATTTAACAAATGAACCTTCTTTGCTATCTTCAATAACAAAACCCATACTCTCAATTTTGTTTCTTATTTCATCAGCAAGTGCATAGTTTTTGTCTTTGCGTGCTTGTTCTCTTTCGTTTAACAATAATGTTGCAGTTTGTTTATCTAAATAACTAATATTTTGATAATCTTCAAGTTCATTGAGTTTGTAATCGGCATTTTCTAAATCAAGTCCTAACACTTTGTCGAATTTTTCTAAGGTTGCCAATTTATCTTCTGGGGCTTCTTTACTATTTATTAAATCCCACATTGTAGTTATTGCAAGTGATGTATTTAAATCATCATCAAGTGCATCACGGAACTTATTTAAATATTTATCAATTATATTTCCGCCAACATTGTTAACTATCTTACTCATAGCACGCCAAATTTTAACTAATTCAGTTTGTGCATTGTGTATGTTTTCCCAAGTAAAGTTGAAAGGTTTTTTGTAATCGCCCTTTAAAAGCATATATCTTAATGCCAATGGATGATATCCCCTACTTTTTAAATCTTCAAGTGTATAACCATTGCCTAACGACTTTGACATTTTTGCGTTGTCAACCATTAAGTGTCCGCTGTGCATCCAGTAGTTAACAAACTTTTTGCCCGTTGCACCTTCGCTTTGTGCTATTTCATTTGTATGGTGTATTTTTATATGGTCAACTCCGCCTGTATGTATGTCAACTTGCTCGCCTAAATAATGCAAACACATTGCACTACATTCAATATGCCAACCGGGGTAACCCACACCCCAAGGGCTGTTCCACTTCATAATGTGATTAGGTTTGTTAAGTATCCATAAAGCAAAATCCCACGGATTTTTTCTGCCATCATCAATTTCAACTCTTGCCCCTGCTTTTTGATTTTCTAAATCTAAATTTGCAAACTTTGCGTAGTCTGCAAACTTAGATGTATCAAATTGCAACCCAACTTTTGTTTGATATACATAACCGTTTTGTTCAAGTTTTTTGATAAGGTCAATCATATGATTTACATTTTCTGTTGCTCTAGCAATAATACTAGGTTTTGAAATATTTATTTCATTTAAGTTGTCAAAAAACATTTTTTCATATTTTCTTGCAACATCCCAAGGCGTTAGATTTTCTTGCTTTGCCCTTACTTCCATTTTGTCATCGGCATCATCGCTATCGTTTAAGTTGTGTCCAACATCTGTAACATTCATTACTTGCTTAACTCTGTAGCCTAAATCTCTCAAGTATCTTACAAGTGTATCACTCATTAAATAGGCTTTTAAATGTCCAATATGTGGAAAAGAATATACAGTCATTCCGCAAGAATAAACTGTTACTTCATTAGGTTTTATTGATTTAAAAACTTCTTTTTGCTTTGTTGCTGTATTATATAATTTTAACATTTTCAAACTTCCTTAATTAGTTTATGTCATTATTAAAAATTTTTTACCTTTTTTCTATTACAAATTTTATTAGAATTAAATTTTATTATAATGACAATGTTATTAGAGTATATCACAAATTTTTTAAAATGTATATATTTTATTATTATATTTAACCCTTTTTACAATTTTTTTATATAAAAAAAAGAAACACATATAAAGTTAATTTTATTTTACAATTTGCAAATTAATATTTTAAAGTAATATTCTTAAAAAATAAATTAATTAAATTCCATATAATAAAAAAAGTACAATCTTTCATAAAAAACTTTATAATAAAATTTTTAGAAATAATTATATTATTTTTTATTTTTAATATTTTTTTAATGAATTGTTCAAAAAAAAATTGATTTTAAAGAATAATTACTCTTTTACAATATATATGTTATATTCATTTTTATTTTTATCGATATTGTCATCATCTTTTGGTAAATCTTTTTCATTAATAAAAATTTCTAACTCATCATTTTTTTCATTTACAGTACTATCATTTACTTCATTGTTTGCATTTAAATCTTCATCATCATTTTCACAAACTTTTTTATTTTCTATATTTTCATTTTCATTGTTTTCAAAATTATTTTCTTCCATTTTTACTCCTTCACTTAATTATACCAAAAAAAATAAATTAAAACAACTAATTAAAGTATCCCCCTAGATTGTATCTACACATAGTAAAAAGACCCTTTTTTATATAGTAAAAATCTTTATATTTAAAGCAAACAAAACTAATAAGATATAAGTTTGTTACATTTATCAATTTATCATACTAAACTTTTATTGTATAAATTATATATAAAAACCACTTAAGCATTAATAAATTATGTTATTTAAAAATGTATTTAAACATTTAAAACTAAAAAGCACACTTATATTTGATTTTTTAGGTTAGACGTAAGCCGAGTTCTGTCGAGAGTAATCATCTATCTAGACTTGCTGTCACCAACAAGTTCAAGCGGCGTAATTCGAAAGTCGGACGGACAGCCCTTAATGACTTTCTGCCTTGCATCAGGTGGGGTTTACAGAATGTCTAAGTCGCCATAGACATTGGTGAGCTCTTACCTCGCCTTTCCACCCTTACCATATATTAAATATGGCGGTATATCTCTGTTGCACTTTCCTTAGAGTTGCCTCCACAAGCCGTTAGCTTGCACCCTGTCCTACGATGCTCGGACTTTCCTAATTGCTTTCGCAATTCGATTACTTATCTAGCCTAAAAAACCAAATATAAATGTGCTTTTTGTTATTACACATTTAAATTGTAAAATTTATATGAAATATAAAAATTTTAAATTTTAACATATTAAATCAACTACAACTAAAACTTATAATCAAAGTCATATACTATTTACAATGTGTATTACTTACAATGTGCTAGATTAATTATAGCACATTTTTTTATTTTTTGCCACTATTTTTCAATTTTTATATTTTTTATCTTATTATTTTATTTTTTAACAATTTTAAATTTAGTTTGAAATTTTGTTATTTAAATTATTTGTTTTAATTAATATTAATTTCATTTTGTAAAAAATAATATACAAAAATGACAATTTATTTTTGTAACTTAATTAAAACTCAATTTTTACTAATCTCTACGCATATATTTATATTCATCATCATCTATGTTGTAAGCATATCTTGAACTAAAGTATTTTGCATCATCTTTAATGGAATTATTACAACTTATACCAAAACCTTGTGCTAAACAAACAAAGCCTAGTGCCATTCCACAAAAAACTACACCTACAATTAAATTATCATTTAACAAATAATTTGCACCTAACATTGCTTGAATACCAGAACAAGTTTGAGTTACTAAAATATCTTTTTTTATGTTTTTATAATCTTTAATAATTTCGTAAGTTGTTATTCCTAAATTAATATCATTATTAAATTTTTTAAAATCCTCTTTCTTGCCTTTTGAATTTTTAAATTTAAATAAACCTAATGCCACACCACTTTCATACAATCTATCTTCGGTTAATTTATCTAATGCTTTATTGTTAAAATATCCAAGACCAAGCATAGCAACTGCTGAGGCAATTGCTCCGCTGAGGTTTAAACTTAAAACTTGATGAGTAAAAATTGCACCTAATGCAGTTTGTAAAGTATAAATACCTACTTCTTGTAAAGTGATTTTTTGATTTACGAGTTTAAATGCCTTTTCTCTACTTCTTTTGTATTTAACTAAATTCATAAAACCCCCTTAATTGTCCTATATTCCTTATATTATTTGTTACTTGTCGCAAAATGTTGAATAAAGAATACCATATAAAAATACTTTTGTCAACCTTAAAATTTAAATTTGATACAAAATTTTTTGCTTTAAAATGCAAATTTTATATATTTAAAATATTGCAATATAAAATTTCAAGACATCTTAATGTTTAAATTTTTTTATAGCGAAAACAAGAAAAAATTTTTAAATAAATTTATTTTACTAAAATAAAATTTAATATTTTTTTATTAAATAGACAAAATAAAATGATTAAATAATTTTTTGGAGGCAATAATTGAATAAGGATAACAACAAAAACGATAAAAAGTGTAACAAAATAACTAAAGATTTGCATAAAATGGAAAGAGAAATGAAAACTATGAATTTTGACTATTTACAAACAAATTTATTATTTGTTGAAGTTGAAAATCAAAGTTTGGACTTACAACTAGATTACTTAAAAGGAGAATAAAATGACTGTGAAACGCGGTGAAATATATTATGCAGATTTAAGCCCTGTCGTAGGAAGCGAACAAGGTGGAGTGCGTCCCGTATTAGTTTTGCAAAACGACATAGGCAACAAATATGCCCCAACAGTAATAGTCGCCGCAATAACAAGCCAACTATCAAAAGCCAAATTACCCACACACATTGAATTGCCTTGTGAAAGATATGGTTTGACAAAAGATTCAATTATTTTATGCGAACAAATAAGAACACTTGATAAAAAGCGTTTAGGAGAATGTTTAGGAACATTACCACAATCAATGATGAAAGACATAGATTACGCCCTTTCATTAAGTTTAGGAATAATATCACAATAAATACAAAACTTAAAACAAAATTAATAGAACAAATGTTATCATATAATAACTTAAATTTATAATAAAATAATTCTAACAAAATTTTTTTATTTATTATTGTTTTTTTTAATTAATATCATAAAAAAATATTAAAATAAACATAAAAAAAACTATTTTTAGTTTATTATTTGGAACTCGCAAAAAAACTTTTGCATTTTCGGAAATTTTGACCGCATTAGTTTCAAAATAAACTTTAAATAGTTTTTTTATAAATTATTTAAATATGTACAATTATATTTACATATTCAAAAAATATTTAAAAATAGATACTTTATCTTTCTCTTTCTTTTTCATTTATAATTAACTTTTTTGTTTTATCTTCACTATTTTGAAAGTTGACATTAAATTTATTTAAATCAATAATATAAGTTTTAACATCTGCTTGAGAATCAACTTTATTTAAAAATTTTTTACTTAAAGAATGATTCAAATACCCTACAGTCAATAACATGGCAGTTTGAATAAATCTAAGGTCATTAAATTCACCTTGTGAAAATTCATTTAACATAATTGCAATGTTATAGCCCGCTATCCCCCATGATAAATAACTTAAAATTTTACAAGTTTTACTTGCCTTTATTTCTTTTTCATAAATTTGTAAAACTTTGTCGCTATAATTTTTGTTTTTCTTTTTCTTATCAATTAATTGCATAACAGTTC
>CALVZW010000038.1 GCA_944372675.1 uncultured Clostridia bacterium | reverse complement strand
TATGCAACAAAAACAGGAACAATTAATTTAACACAAGTTTCTGGTTACAATCAAACTTTTGATTACAATGTAAATAGTGATTGGGTAGATAACAAGGCTTACATTTACAAAGATTGTACATTTGAAACAGCAATCAGTTCAACAAAGAAAGTTGATTTAACATTTGACGGTTGTACATTTACAACAGGAAATACAGGTGGTGGTGGAGATAAGTGTATTTATTTGACATCATTTACAAACCTTATTGTTAATGGTTGTACATTTGGTGGGGAAACAACAGAAGGTACAATGTCAACTGCTGGTTATGCATTAGATTTAAACATTTACAGCACAACTGTTGATAGAATTGAAATTACTAACAACAATTTTAATACAACAAAAGGCGAAAATGCTGAAAGTATAGCAATATCAATTAAAGTAAGACTTGGCGAAACTGATAAGCCAACCGATGTTACAGGAACAATTGGTAGTATTACAAATGGAGTATTGATTTCTGGAAATACATTTGCTAACACTTGTGATACAATTTACATTGGTAGCGGTCCAAAGGGTAGCACAAATGCTAACGTTTCAACAGGTGCATTTAATGTAGAAGTATCTAACAACAAAAATGATGTAAAAGTATTAGAAAGATATTTGTACCCAGAAGGAGTTTTAGTTCCTGAACAAGTTGTTCAAGCAAACGGAACTCAAACATTTGGTAATAAACAAAGTTATGTTTTTGATTCAGTTACAAGCGATAATTTTGCGCAATTTGTTGAGGCTTTAAATAATGTTGAATATGAAGTTATTGTCGCTAATGGTGTATCATATACATTGGCACAAGACGAAACATTAACTATCCCTGAAGGCAAAACATTAGTATTTAATGATGCTGAATTAGTAGTTGAAGGCACAATAACTAATAATGGTTATATTATTGCTAACGTTAGTAATTATTCAGCAATTTCTTCTGCTGTAACATTTGCTGATGAAGTAGTTGTGGGCCAAGATATAGTTGTTGAAGAAACAATTGCTGTAAATAAGAAAGTTGTACTAGATTTAAACGGTAAAAAGCTTTATAATGAAAACGAAATATGGAATACTCAAAAGAACAACTGGTCAGTTATTTCTGTTAGACAAAATGGTAATTTAATAGTTAAGGGTGATGGAATCATTTTGGCAAAAGAAAACGACTGCTATGGTATTGATGTTGTTGATGGTGGGTTGCTTACTGTCGAAAGTGGTGAGATTATTGGAAATATTAGTTCAATATATGTTTATGAAGGACACGCAGACATAAAAGGCGGTAAATATTCAATCCAACAACTAAACGCTTCAGGTGATCCATACGCATTTGTATTGAATTTATTAGATGTAAATCGTGAAAATGGAACAGCAACTATTTCTGTAACAGGTGGAACATTTGAAAAATTTAATCCACAAAACAACAAAGCTGAAGGAGAAAACACCAATTTTGTTGCTGAAGGCTATGTTTCATCATTGGTAGAAGGTAGCGAAGATACTTATGTTGTTACAAAAGCATAATATAAAAAATAACATTAAATAATATAGTAAAAAATCACTAATAATAAATTTAGTGATTTTTTCTTAAATATAAGCGTTTATTAAATTTATTTTAAATTCTTTTAATTACTGGCATTAGATAGTGAGATTAAACTTAAAATAAGATAAACAAAAAAACGCATAGTTGTAAATTGAATTTCTATGCGTTTTTGTTTTTTAATATAATTTTAAATATGTATTAATTATTATTTTTATTATTAGCCGTGAAGTCCTTCTGCTTGTCTAAACATATCTTCAACCACAATATCATAAATTTGCCCTAATGTTGAGCAGTATTCAAGTACTTTCCAAGGTTCATTTGTATGGAAATGTATTTTAATTAGTTCACTATCTCCTACTACAAGTAGACAATCTCCTACAAGTTGTGTGTTAAAATAATTTTTTATTTTGTCTTCGTCTAAGTCAACTCCATCAATAAGTAGTTGGGTGTCATAACGATAATTTAATTCTTCTTCTTCGAAATCTTCCATAATTAACTCCTTTATTGCTACATTTTAATTATAATTATTTAAAACCAAATTGTCAATGAAATTAATATATACAATTTGTTTTGTTTTAATATAATTACAATTTTATGTAAATTATTTTTTTATATTGCTTGTTTAGTGCTTTATTTTTTTGAAGCTTTTGTAAAGCAAAGAAATTTGATTAATATATTAGATGTTTGACAAAAAAATATTATGTATGATATAATAAGTAAGTTTTATAATAGGAGTTTTTATGGATTACAAAAAACTAGCAGATTTATTATTTCCTGATGTCAAAAACGACATTGAATTTTATTTTAATAAATATCCAAAAAGAGAACTTAATGATGGTGCTGAAGTAACAAGAATAGCACCAAGTCCAACGGGCTTTTTACATTTAGGTACTGCTTATGGGGCATTAATTGATTATTTAATTGCACGCAAATCGGATGGCGTTTTTTATATGCGTTTAGAAGATACCGACCAAAAAAGAGAAATTGAAAATGCCGGTTCGATTGCTTATGATATGTTGTGCTATTATGACATTAAACCAACCGAAGGCTACACTGGAAATAATGCACAAATTGGTGATTATGGCGATTATATACAATCACATCGTATTGATATTTACAGAACTTTTGCTAAACACTTAGTTTCTATTGGAAGGGCATTTCCTTGTTTTTGTGAAAAATCGGAAAATAAGGAAGATATTTTAGCAAGACGCAATGAACAATTAGAAAGTGGGGATAATATTGAAACTAAAGACCCTTGTCGAAATTTAACTTATGAAGAAATTGAACAAAACATAAAGATGGGCAAGCCTTTTGCCATAAGGTTATTATCAAAGGGTGATGCTGAAAAAACTTTTGAGTTTGACGATTTAATAAAGGGTAAAAGAACACTTAGAGAAAATGACAAAGATATTGTTTTGTTGAAAAGCAACGGCATACCGCCATATAGTTTAGCACATATTGTCGATGACACTTTAATGGGAACTACAATTGTTGTAAGGGGTGAAGAATGGTATTCTTCTTTACCAGCACACCTTGAAGTTTTTGATGCTTTTGGTTTTAATAGACCTAAATATGCTCATACTCCTGTAATTTGTAAACACGATGAGCAAGGGAATAAACGAAAGTTAAGCAAACGAAAAGATGCTGAGGCTGATGCTAGATACTACATTGAAAAGGGATATCCTAAACAAGCGGTTGTGGAATATTTGCTTAATTTGTTAAATAGTGATTTTGAAGAATGGAGAATGAACAATCCAACAAGTGATTACAATGATTTTAATTTTGACATATCAAAAATTGGGAGCAATAATCCTATGTTTGACATTGTTAAACTTGAAGATATTTCAAAACAAATTATTAGTCATTATACTCCTGAACAAATTTACGAAAATGTTTGTGAGTGGGCAAAAGAATTTGATAAAGATTTTTATGAAGTCCTAAGAAATAATAAAGATATTTGTTTGCAATTATTTAGCATTGACAGAGTTGATACACCTAAGCCAAGAAAGGATATTGGCAAGTGGAGTGATGTTAAGGGATTATATAGTTATATGTTTAAAGAACTTTGCAATTTAAATGATTTAAGCAAATATGAATTTAATGAAAATATTAGCAAAGAAAATACTGTAAAAGTTTTGAAAGCATATTTACCTATTTACAATGAAAATGATGATAAGCAAATGTGGTTTGATAAAATAAAGGGGATATGCGAACCTTTGGGCTTTAGTGCGGATATGAAAGCATACAAAAAAAATCCCGAACTATTTTTAGGAAGTGTGGCTGATGTAAGCGGAATAATTCGTGTTGCTGTTACAGGTCGTAAAAATACACCAGATTTATTTTACATTTGCAAACTTTTGGGTGCTAACGAAGTTCGAAATAGAATACAAAGTGCTATGGAACTATTATCAAACTAAGTTTAAAAAATAAAAGGTAAAAAGTAAACAATATAAAAAATATAATATAAAAAATTAATGTGCTTAAATTGTGAACTGAAATGTTAAAAACAATTTAAAATAATATAATTACATTTAAAAATTTTACAACTATAATTAAAAATTATACAAAAAATATTTGTATAATTTTTTTAATTAATACTTGTTTGTATACTTATTTTAGTAGTTATGTTGTTTAAATTATAAATTATCTTACATTTTTTGCTCTTTTGTTTTACTACTATTTGAAGTTCGTGGTTTTTTTGTGGATTGTTTTTTAGTAGTATTGCTATCAATTTTTGTTTGTGTAGTATTACTTTTTGTAGATATAGTATCATTTTGCTTATCTACTTCATTTTGTTCGATTGCAGTATTTTCACTAAGATTTACATTTGATTGTTCAGTTGCGTTCATTCCATTATTTGTTGTTTCTTCATTATTGTTTGAAGTAGTTTCATTTTGGTATGATTCATCATTATTTTCATTATTTTTCTTTGCTTTAATTGGGAGTAAAGATAGTTGTCCTTTTTTGATTAAAGTATAAATTAAAAACCATATACCTAAAAGTCCTATTAATGTGTAAATAAATCTACTAAAAAAATGTG
Organism: uncultured Clostridia bacterium; assembly: GCA_944372675.1. GTDB lineage: Bacteria > Bacillota > Clostridia > Christensenellales > UBA1242 > CAKVOD01. The sequence continues at coordinate 6,251 of CALVZW010000038.1, read as the reverse complement.
ATTGTGTACCAAATATTCCCGCTATAATGTCAAATTGGAATACACCTATACAAAACCAATTTATTGCTCCTATTATAATTGCAATTAAACTAATAAAATTAAACATATTGTCACCTTACTTTATTATTGCCAATTTTACTGTTTTCAAACATTTATTTTATAACAAAAATCTTAGTTTTTTCATATATTGATAAAGAATAAATAGAGGTTAATATGAAATTGTGTAATAAATGTAACGGTTTTAATTGTTGTAATTGCTGTAATGAAAATAACATTGATATTATTCGCAAGCAAAAAACTGGTGTAGGGGCAACAGGCCCGACAGGGCCAACAGGTGCAACGGGAACAGCGGGTGCAACTGGAGCGACAGGTCCTACTGGGGCAACAGGTGCAACGGGAGAAAGAGGCGCAACGGGTACAACCGGCGCAACTGGGGCAACGGGACCATCTACAATTACTGCAGGAATAGCAACGATATTGCCTTTTGGGGCAACTCCAACTGTAACAAACGCGGGAACTTCTACTAATGCAGTTTTTGATTTTGGCATACCTGCGGGAGCAACTGGGGCAACAGGTGCAACAGGGGCGACGGGCCCTTCTGGAGCAACAGGTGCAACGGGGGCACAAGGAATACAGGGAGATGTTGGACCAACGGGAGCACAAGGAGTGCAAGGTATTCAAGGAGTACAAGGTTTAGCGGGCGCAACAGGGGCGACAGGTCCTACTGGGCCAACTGGAAGTCAAGGATTACAGGGAGCAACAGGTCCTACTGGGCCATCTGGTAATAATGTATTTAATCCTTATGATGTATATGTACAAAGTAATACTATTGGGGGTATTGGCACGCAATCTAATCCTTTTCCTTCAATTGAAGATGCTTTACAAGTTGTGGCAAATAATGGGACTATTCATGTCTTTGATGGTACTTATCCGGTAGATGAAACAATAACCTTATCTAAAAACAATATTACATTAAAAGCCAAACCAAATGCTACAATTTTATTGACATCAAGTGTTATACCATTAATAGTTTCTGGTAGTGGTAATGTTGTTGAAGGTTTTACAATGACAAGTGATAATGCTTATCCGGTTGAATTTATTCAAGTTGGAGGCAACAATAATCGCATACGCAACAACATAATTTATGGTCCACAACAAAGCGGAAGTTCGGATACTTGGGTAACAAATAGGGGAATAGTTACTCAAAATAGTACCGAAAACAATTGGATAGATGATAATATTATCTATTCCTTAAGACAGGCTGGATATCTTAACCCCAATTCAACTGGATATATTACACATAATGTTGTGTTTAATACAAGAGGTTGGGTTGTTGACCAAGCATTGTTTCAATTCTCTGGTAATTCTTGGGGAGAACCAGAAAATGCAGTTGATATTGCCCTTCTTAGTGGTACAACTAGTGGGGTTCCTTATGCTTCAGTTGCTGATTTACAAGCAAATAATAGTAATGCAAATGTCAGCGACCAAAGATAATGTGATTTATTGTGTTTATTAAAAATTCAAAGTTTAAAAAAATATAAATTTAATAAATAGTTAAACAAAATAAAAAAATGCTCATTATGAGCATTTTTTAAGTTACACAATAATTTAAATAATAAATTTATTTTGAATTTAACTTTTCTAATTTTTTCTTTCTTCTTTCTTCATCTATTAATCTAAGTCTTTCATTGTTTTTTTCTATCTTTTTATTGCCTATAAAGAAATCGTAAGTGATTAATGCAAAACCTTGTATTAAGAACGCGTAGTATTGGAACAAACGATAAATAAGCATTGCCCAAAGTGTTGTACCACTTGATAGGGCAAAATAGGCAAACATAGTGGTATAAGTTACTTCGGCAACACCACCAGCCCCTGGCCAAGGGATGTAAGATAATACTGCTTCAATTAGTACACACCAAATAAACACTGCGCTATATGTTTCAAATGTAAAACCTTCTTCATTGAACATACAAACTACAAATGTTGGTATTAAATATTTTGTGCCTATAACTAATAAAGTAGAACCAGCCATTAAAACAAAGTTTATAATATTAGATACAAAATATCTAAAAGTTTTTTGGTATTCGCTTACAAATCGCATTACTTTTCGGTATAAAGATGTGTAATCTTTAATAATTCGCATTTTGTGTAAAAGTTTTAAAATCCATATAGTTACAACTGGCCCAACCTTTTTACTGAAAGATAAGGTAAATACAAAAAACATTATTAAAGAATTAATTACTACACCAATAACTGCTGCAGTGTAAACGCCTTTGGATAATCCGCCAGCAATTTTTTCGCTAAAAATTAATACACAAATGGATATGATAAAAGTTAAAAGTTGATTAAATATATACACAGCAAATGGCATTGTTGATGCTGTGCTTGCTTTTACTCCTCTCTTTTTTAAGTAGTAAATTTGCATTGGCTGTCCGCCTGTTGCAAGTGGGGTGATATTATCATAATATCTACCTATTGCTGCTACTTTATAACTTAAAAAAGGGCGAGAATGTTTTGTAGATTTCCAAATAAGAATGTAATACCGCAATGCTTCAAAGCACATAAGTAAACCAAATGCTAAAAATGCAAATAGTAAATACCATAAATTTGCAACTTCGAACATTTTTGATATTGAAACCATACCTTCTTCTTGTGAAGCGGAAATTGCAATGGCAGCAACTATAATTACAATATTTATTATAAAAAATATTAAACTTAGTGTTTTACTTTTTTTAGATTTTTGTTGTTTTGCTTTTTGTTCGGCTTCTTTTGCTAATTCTTCAGCAATTCTTTTTTGCCTGTTACATTCTTCTAAACTCGAATAAGTACTAAAAAGTTCGTTATTTAAAAGTATTTTTCCAAAAATTTTAAATTTTAGTTTGCTATGATTAGGTTTTAAGAATTTATTATTTTTGTATATTATAGCATTTTTTATATCGTTTATTAATTTAAAATATTTTAAATTTGTATTTTGAATGCTATTAACATTATCGTTAGCATTTGAAATTTCAACTTGCTCATTATTTAAAACAGTTTTATTTTCATTATTATTTTCGTTGTTAATTTTTGTAGGTGGTACATTTTCAAAAGTTGGTGTATTGTTTTGTGATTTTACATTTAAGGCATCTTTATTTTCATTTAAAGTGTTTATGTTTATTTTATCTTTAAATTCGCTGTTTTTATTCTTTTTCACTTTTTTTGCCCTAGTGATTGTTTTTTCCTGTTTTAAATTTTTTTTCATAATACACCTACAATATTTATAATCATACCAAACCTTGAAAATTTTGTCAAGGTATTTTACTTTTTATTGATATAATCTTATTTTTTTAGTTATATAGTGTTAAGATTTAGTAGTTAGTGCTACAATTTATTATATGTAAAAATAACTAAATAAGCAATTTAAATTGCGAAGTAATGCTATAATTTTAATTATAAAATTAATTTTTGATTATTAAAATTTATTACTATTATTTTTGACAATTTAATCAATAATAATTATTGCTAATAGTTTTTGAGCATTATACAAATAATTTTATGATAAATAAAAAACAGTAGTTTAGTTAAAAAATCTACTGTTTAATATTGTTTTAATGACATTATTCTTTTATAATTTCTTCATATAATTTTTGTACTTCACTAACTTCAGTGTTATTGAAGTCATCAAACATTGCTCTTTTTTTGTCTCGTTCAATAAATTCATTAACAGAGAATAATTTATCGGTGTTCCAAACTTTCTTTTCATTTAGTTTTTTAAATAATAAATAAGTTTTAAATAAAACACTTGGATTATTAATTTGATTATCAAAATCATATTGTTTAACTTCGTTGTAAACTTTTATTTCGTGAAAAAATTCTTCATTAGTTTTGTAATCTAAACATTCGTTTTGTACATTTGTTAAGTAATCGTTAAAGATTGTTGAGTTTTGATTTAAATAAGAATCTAAGAAACTTGCAACATCATGTCCGCATCTATTTTCGGCATAGGCAGAAAATGAATTTGGATGTGTTTCAGCACTTAATCTTAATTCAAGCATATCATCATAAGCGAAAGCAAAAAGTGTTTTTACTTTATTTAAGTTTCCGCTTTCAATTACTTTATTAATTGCTTCGTGAAGAATAGGGCGTCTAAAGCAATAGTCATTTACAAACCAACTTGTTCCACCATCTTCAATCATTTGCGACAAAAAGAAATTTAATTCTTCATTGTTGCTATTTACAATAAATTCCGCTAATTCGTTTTCTTTGTTTACATCATTGCAAATGCTTTTGATAACGTTATATTTGTAATCATTATAGTTAGTAAGTAATGGCATTCTTTTTATTAATTCAACTACGCGGTCTGTTTCTTTAGAGTGGAAATGCACAGTTTTGTTTTTTGCCACTTTATCCCAAGTCGTCGCACGAATTTTATATTCCAATGCATCTTTTTGTAATATATTCTTTTTTTCTTGTTCTAATAATTCATTAATATTTTTCATATTTAGTACCACCTTTTGTCTTATTATATCATATCTTAAATATTAAGTCAATAATGTTTAAAAAATACATTTATTAGTTTAAGTTTTAAAATTATGCCTAATTAATTTTATGTTTGAAAAAATAAAAATATTTTATTAATTAGCAAATGTATTTATTTTATTTTACTACTAATTTTATGAAAAACAATTATTGTAAAGTTTAAAATTAAAATGAAAAAGTGAAAAAATAATAACTATATTATAAATTGCAATAAAGTAATATTTAGTTGAAAAAATATAAAAATAATTTTACAACAAATATTTTTCTTAAAAAATACTTGACAAACATTTTAATAATATGTATAATACATTTACAAAAAATTATCGCCAAAGACAGCAAGTGGTTTATCCGCAAATTGCTTATGCAAACTTGCCGAGGAGATGTATAAAGGTAAATTTATCACAATGCAGGGAATGTGGTGTTTAACTCTATGCTATCTCAAAGTATGGCATAGAGTTTTTTGTAACTATAGAAAGGAGGATGGAAATGTCTGCTAACCAAGATAAGAAGAAACTTATTGTAGAAGAGATTAAAGAAAAAATTGAAAAAGCAAAGTCAATTGTTTTCATCGACTACAGAGGTTTGAATGTTAACAATGATATGAAATTGCGTCGTGAGTTTAGAAAGAATAATTGCGAATACAAAGTTTACAAAAACAGACTTGTATTGCGTGCTCTTAACGACCTTGGAATTACTGGCTTTGAAGAAAGACTACAAAACACTTTATCTGTAGCATTTAGTTACAATGATGAAACAGATGCTGCTAGGGTAGCAAAAAATGCACTTGCTGACAATCCAACAATCGCGATTAAGTTTGGTATTGTAGATAAAAAGTTTGTAGATGAAGACGGTATTAAGGCTCTTGCAGAACTTCCATCAAGAGAAGTTTTAATAGCGAAGTTGCTTGGGCAACTCAATGCACCTGCACAACAACTTTGCAGTGTATTGTCTGCTACTTCAAGAAATCTCGTTTATGCACTTGATGCAATTGCAAACAAACAATAATTAATTTAAAAAAAATTTGGAGGAATAAAAAATGGAAATTAATGAAATCGTTGAAGTTATTAAGGGTATGACCCTTTCACAAGTTAGCGAACTTGTTAAAGCATTAGAAGAAGAATTTGGTGTTAGTGCTGCTGCTCCTGTAGCAGTTGCTGCTGCTCCTGTAGCTGGTGCTGCTGCTCCAGCAAGCGAAGAAAAAAGTGAATACACAGTTGTTTTAAAGGCTGTTGACGCTGAAAAGAAACCTGCAACAATCAAAGTTGTTAAGGAAATTACAGAACTTGGACTTTTGGACGCTAAGAAACTTGTTGATGGTGCTCCTTCTACAATCAAAGAAGGCGTTTCACCAGAAGCTGCTAAAGAAATGAAAGCAAAACTTGAAGAATGTGGCGCTACAGTTGAACTTAAATAGTCTATCCTATTTCTATAGATAAATACTAATTAGCATTTGTTAGTTAGTATTTTTTTTTATAAATAAATGTTTATAATGCAAAAAGCATTTAATAGTTGTATTTTAAAATTTTAAAGTTTAACATTTTAGTTTAACTTTTTTATTAGATATTGTTTGTATCAAAATTTTAAGGCAGTGTATATATTATTTATATTAGGAGGTTAATATGGATAATAAATTTACTGCGGGGAGAGAGTATCCTAAAATTGTTGATGCTCATCCTAATGAATATTATGTTAGATTACTTTACAATTTAAGAAGTTCTTGCGAAAGCGAACTT
>CALVZW010000037.1 GCA_944372675.1 uncultured Clostridia bacterium | reverse complement strand
AATTGAAAATTTTTTTATAAAAGTTAAAATTCTTATTTATTAAGGCGTGCATTTTAAAATAATTATATTTACATAATAAAAAACAAACAATTTTTTGTTTGTTTTTTTTGTAATTAGAAATAAATATAAAATTAGTTGCTACTTTGAATGTGTGTTTGCGGTAGTTCTTTTGCTTTTTTAGGTTTTGAAAATTCGGTAAGCATACTTTTTATATCTATGACTTTAAATATCATACAAAGTATTATAAAACACAATGCTCCGCTTATACTTCCAAATGCAAGTGCGAAAAATTTAGGGCAGAATGAATTAAATATATTAAATGTAAATACTGTAAATAGCAAACTTGGGACTGCTAGTAATACCATTACTGATATTTTTTTCATAATATAAGTTTTAATTTGTAGTTTTTTGTTAATTAATCGAATGTTTAATGCACTAGATATGGTCATACAAGCACCTGTTCCCAAAATTAATGAAACAATGCCAACAAATTGTGTTGTCGTTAATATTATTACTACAAGTGCAATTGCTCCAATTATGTAATTTACAAATGATTTTGCTTCCATTCCTAATGCGTTAAGTACCGTTGAAGATATGTTTGACAGGGCTAGCGGTATCATAAGCCAACTTGAATAAAGTAATAAAAGTCCTGCTCTTTCATTGTTGTAAACAAAAAGTCCTATATCTTTCCACATTCCCATATATAGTGGAATAATCATAATTGATATGAATAGTGAAAAAGTAAAAGATATGTTTATTTGATTAGTAACAGTTTCCTTGTTTTTTTGTGCGTACTGTGAAGATAGTTCTGGAAGTAATACCATTGCAAGCGAGCCGACTAATGTAGATGGGACAAAGAGAAGTGGAAGTGTCATACCAACGGCAATACCAAATTCTGCTAATGCTTGTTCGTTGCTAAGGCCTGCTAAAACTAATTGCATAGGAATTACAACGGCAATAATAGGGTGCAAAGCACTTGTTGCAACACGAACTCCGGTTATTGGGGTTGCGCTTTTAAGTATTTTGCGATATTGTGAGTGTGGATTACCTAATTTATTGCCTTTTGCAAAATAATAAATTATTACCATTAATGCAGAAAATAAACAAGCGATTGAAAGTGAAATGCCTGCTACAACTCCGCTTGATAGTGTTTGGCCTACGGCATAAGCAATAATAAAGAAGAAAAGTATGCGTAAAACTTGTTCAACAAACTCACTCATTCCAACAATAAAATAATTTTTTTTGCCCCACAATGCCCCACGAAATGAGGAATAAATTGCTGAAAAAATTACTGATGGAAGTAAAGTTAAAATTATTAGTACAGTTCTTGAATCGGCAAATATGATTTCAAGTGGAGTGCTAAAAACAAATATTAGTAAGCACAAAATTATTGATAATATAATTGAAATAATGAGTGTTGCAGTTGTAGCGCGGTTGATTGCTTGTCTATCGTTATATGAATCATAAATAGCGGTAAATTTTGAAAGCGTTAAAGGCAATCCGCTTGATACTAACATCATTAATACACCTATTATTGATAGGGCAACTTGATAAATGCCTAGCATTTCTGCACCCATTTCCCACGATAAATAAATGCGGAAAACAAATCCTAGTATTCGTGTTAATATTGAAAATATGGTTATGAGTGCAACTGCTTTTACTAAATCACTAATTTTTATCATAGAATAATATATTCTTTGGTAATATTAAATATGTTATATTCAATTTTATTCATTCATAAATTTATATATAGTATTTAACTAATTTTTTTATTTAATTTTTTTGAATTTTGATAATTATACAATAATAATTAAAAGTTACAACAAAAAAACACAAGGAAATTTTCCTTGTGTTGAGTTTTAACAATTAATCAATGTAATGAGCAATAGTTTTAACTCTTAAATTTCTTGCACAACACATTCTTGCACAGTTATTTAAACTTAAATCTTCTGGCAAAACAAAAGTAATGTTGTTAAAATGCACATCTTGACAACCTTCACAAGTGTGTGCTGGAACGGTAAAAATTTTTGTTCCTCTATGGAATTCTTCATCGTCATCATTTAATTCATATAAATAAACGCCTAAAGCAACTCTTTTGTTAGGGCATACATTTTTTATTGTTGTATTAAAACGAATTGTTCTGCCTAAGCCTTCAAGTACGATATTATCTAAGTCGTAAGTGAGTTCACTAACGCAAGCACCAATACTAAAATCTATTGGGTCTGGTAAAGGCTCTTCAAAATCTGTTTTACAGCAATTAACTTGTACTTTTGGGTCTGGGAATGTTACAACATTTCCTTCAGTGTCTTCATAAGTTACAAGTTCATTAACTGCTTTTTCGCCTCCGCCTTGTGCAATGTGCTTTATGAAAAATTCTAAGATTGCTGATTCAGTGTTTGATACTCCTAATTTATCAATTTTCCAATCAATAGTTGTGTCATTAATTTGGTCGGCAGTACCAAAATTAGGCGTTAATACATTTATAATTTTAAAATCAGGATTTACCATTTCATTTATTTTAATATTTGTTGCTCCTGGTTTTAAAATGTTTTCTGCCAAATTAGCAAATAATTCCTCAAGGTCAGCAGCGGTCGGTGTTACGGCTACGTGTGTTGAATCGGGGTCGCTTGCCCATTCATTTAAAACTGATACATCTATGCCGTCTGCACCAATTAGTCCTATGCAGTAAATTACTATGCCCATACTTTTTGCTAGTTCTGCAACAGGTGCGGGGTCGTCGCCAACTGTTGTTTTTCCATCGGTAAACATTACAATAACTTTTGCATTTTGTGAACTAGGGTCAAACATTTCAATTGCTTTTGTAAAAGCATCCGCGTGATTTGTTTGTCCGTTAGCATTAAGACCATTTACCGCGCTTTTTAAGTCGGCAACCGATGTTATTAGTTGTGTGTTTTGGACGGCGGTTGTAGCAAAACTTACTATTCCCATTCTACTACCGTTGCCAATAATGCCATCTTTTGTTCCGTCGGTTGCTTCTTCAATTATATCAATAAAAGTGTTTGAACCTAATTTTAATTGTTCTAAAGGTTCGCCAGACATACTGCCTGAACGGTCTAAAACTAATACAATATCGGTTGGATTTGATATTATATCTGGGGCAGCAGTTAATGCTAATGTTACTTTTAATTCGCCTTGACAATTAATACTATCAGTATTTATAATTTTATTTGAACTTATTACTCCCATTTTTTTCTCCTATAAATAATTCCCTACTATTTCATTTTATGAAAATTATTTGTTTTTGTTAATATGTTAGTTAAATAATTTAATAAAATGTAGAATAATATTTTTTTTAATTAGATAGTATATTTAAATTTTATAAAATATTTAAAAATTTTTTATGAAAATAATTGTTATGTTAGAAAAATTTAAGATGTAAATTTATCAAAATGTTTTGAGAAAAATTTTGTAACTAAATTAATTAGTTTTTTATTTAATGGTAAACATAAAAAATAAAAATTTTAAAATTACCAACAATTTTGAAATTATTATTGTATTAATAAGTAAAGTGTGGTAAGATTGTTTAAATCACTTTATAATTTAATGAGATTAAGGAATATTTATGGATAAAATAGTTGACCTTCTTCAAAAAATTAAAGAAGGCAATATTGCGATGTTTGACGAATTTTACCAAAAAACTTATCGGTTGTTTTACACTATAGCATTTGGTGTGCTAAGACGCAAGGACTTAACCGAAGAGGCAATTCAAGAAGCATATTTGGCAATTTATCGCAATTTGGATAAAATTAATTTGGAGAATAATGTATTAAGTTATATGTACACAGTTATAAAAAATAAAGCAATTAACATACTTAATAAACAATATTCAGCGGTTGATATTGAAGATGAACAAGTGGAGTTGATGCTTGGGGATGGTAATCTTAAAAAACATCAAGATTGCGACATTTTAAACGACTGTAGACAGGTGCTTAGTGAACAAGAATATGAAATTTTAGTGCTTTCCTTAGTAAAAGGATATAAAAGGCGTGAAATTGCAGAAATGTTAGATAGTAATATCAATACAATAACTTGGCGATATCAACACGCACTAAAAAAGTTGCAAAAATCTTTAAAGGAGGACAATTATGAGCATTAAGAGATTACTTAAAAAGCGCATACAAAAAATTCAACCTAGTCAAAATATTTTGGCTAGCATTAAGGCTGAATGTGGAATAATGAATGTAACATTACACAAAAAACCTATTCATAAGGATGTACGACTTAGGGTGCTAATGCCGATTATGGCTTGCTTTGTGTTTGCTATTACTTGTTCGTCAATAGTGTTTACAATGCCAAAAAGTTCGGATAAAACTTCGTATGTGCTACTTGAAATGGGCGCACAAGTGCAGTTTGTAACAGAAGATAATGTCGTAGTTGACCAACAAGGACTTAACAAAGAAGCACAAGTACTTTTGCTTGGTTGCGATTATGTTGAAGATAATGTGGGGCAAGCGATTGTCGATGTAGTTGATAGTGCTGAAAAGTTGGGTATGATAGCAAAAGGCGATGACATTAAAATTACAACTTTTGTTAGCAATGTTAAAGAATTAAGTGCTGAAACAACTCCAAATAACTTAAATAGTGTACAAAACAATTTGCAAGAAAATTACAATGTAACTAAAGTTTATCAAGATAAAAATCAACTTGTTAACTTAATTTCAAATAAATATGCTTGCACTCCTAGTAGTATTAATGACAAAAATGTCGATGATTTAATTGAAATTTATGTAAACTATGACAAAAAAGATAATATGAAATACTATTACAATATTTACAGTGAATATGATAACATTTGGCTTCAAGCACAAAACGATTTAAACATTGACATTCAATACAACATATACAAAAATCTAGCAGACGAATTAAGTAAGTTGGTTTACAACATAGAATCATTACAAACGGCTTACAACGAAAGTTTATATGAAAGTTTGAACGGCTTAGTTGAATCAATCAATGCTAATTTAAATGGCGTTTTAGGCGATTTAGAAATAACGGATGAATATTTAAACGAAGTAAAAGATTATTTACAAAATGTAAATGATAAACGCAACGATATTATAAATGATTATTATGAAAAATTTAATCAAGATATAATTGAATTTAAATCGCAATTATATAATGATATAAAAATGGTTGCTTAGTTAAAAAATAAAAAAAATAAATTTGACTATATTTAGGAATTTTAAGTAAACTATATAAAATAAGGTAAAGCAATTTATAGTTATTTAAGGTAAAACTACAAGTGTTGTACTTGTAGTTTTTTGTATATAAAAATTTAAAGTGATAGATAATAACAATTAAATAAAAAATTAAAAAAATATAAAAGGTATAAATGTTAATAAAACTAAATTTTAATTTAAAAATTATTGTATTTTATTAAATGATTGATAAATATTAAAATATGGTGTAGGGTAAAAGGTTAATTAGTTATTGCAAATACTGAATTAAAAAAATAAATAAAATCATAAAAAAAAATAAACATAAAATGCAATAAAAAAATTAAACAAATTATAAAAGATTAAATGGTATAAGTTAAAAAAAATTGCAAATAATAAATAAAATTTGAGAAAAATAAATTTTTGTAAAAATTGATAAAATTGTTTGACTTATTTTGTCAAAATGTGTAGAATATAAGTAAATATAAGGAGAAAGTATGGCTAATAATATGAAATCGATACGAATTGTGTCAGTTTTGGTTTGTGCTTTGGTGATAAGCCTTGCATTAGTGTTATATGGCACATTATCACAGTTGCAAGATAGCAAGACAGCAACAGGTACAGTAACTTTTAACTTAGCGGATTATGATTTGGTATTGCATACTTCTACAAGTGGAGTTTTGGCAGCACCTGGGCAAGTTGGTAAGACAAATATTGTACAACTAATAAATACATATGCTACTGGGACAGATGGGAATACTGGTACTACTGCTGGCATGGGACCTTTGTACATAAAAATGGTTATAACAAGTGTTACTGTTGGAAGTGAACCTGTTTCACTTTCATTAAGTCAAGGAAGTAATACTATCGCAAGTAATTCTAATTTTACCATTGCTTTAAATACTGATGCGGATTTGGACAGTACTAATGAGTCTTTAACATGGACATCAAAATCTGATGGCATATATTTAACAAAAGTAGGAGGAGGAGCACCTTTACCATTTAGTGAAAGTCAAACTAATTACGCTAATGCCGCAGATATTCAATTTAACATTACAATGAAAGATCCAAATGTTAATAATGGTTTTAATGCTTCTGGTAGTACAACTGTAAACAATAATAAATATCAAGGACAAACTGTTAAAATTAACTATACTTTATATTGGGCAACAACTGAAGCGGGATTATCTTCTACTCAACAACAATAAGGAATAAAAAAAACACCTTTATGGTGTTTTTTTATTGTATTTTATAAAAAATTAGTAAACATTAAACTAAGTTAAATTGTTTTGAAATTTTAATTTAAACTTAGTTTTTTCATTATAGTTTGTTATTGTTTAATTAGTTTAAAACATAGGATAGGGGAGGAGTTAAAAGGTTAAATAAAAAATGTTTATACATTTTTGCTTTTATTAATGCTAATTTTTGTGTTACTGTTTTATTGCTTATCAAAGTTCTTTACATATTTTTTTGTAAATTTATTTAGATATTTTGTTTGTTTAAAAAGGTTAAATAATTTGCACAAAGTTTAATTATTTAAAAATTTTTAAATGATTAAGCAAAGAGTGCTTTTTAATATGTATGAAAATATTTACATATTAACAAATTTAAATATTTACAATTCTCTATATTAACATATTTACATTTGTCAAAACAAAAATAAAAAGTTATTTAATAAATCGCAAATTGTAAAAAAATATTATATACTTAATGCAAAGTTAACAATTAAAACTTTAAAATGTTAATGTTATGTTTTTAAGATTAAAATTAACTTATTTAAATAAAAAGTATGCAATAATCTATTTTAATTTTTAATTTCAAATATTTTATATTAAAACTTATAACCTATTGTTATTAAAAAATTTTACATTTTTTTTAACATAAATTTATTAAAAGCATTGAAATGTAAAAATTTTATATTTTATTTATTGTTGTTATTACAATAAAAACTTTTTATACTATAGTTAATTAATAATTTGTATACAAAATTAATTGTTAAATTAGTAAATTATGGTATAATAAATAAAGGAGTAAAAAATGTTTGCTATTGAAGTTGCTGATATAAAAAAAGTATATGACAAAAACATTGTTGGAGTTGAAAGAGTTTCATTTAACATAAAATATGGCGAAATATTTGGTTTTATTGGACCGAATGGTGCTGGTAAATCGACAACAATTCGTGCGTTAATGGGGCTTTTAAAGGTTGATAGTGGCTTAATCAATATTGAAGGCTTTGATTGTTTTACTGAAGGGAGTAAGGCAAGAGAAAATGTTGGATATGTACCTAGCGAATTGAGTTTTTACAATTCTATGACAGTACGCAAGTACATTGAGTTTATTCTTAAACAAAAGGGCAGAAATTTTGAAAGAATTGATGAGTTATGCACTTATTTTGAACTAAATCAAAATCGAAAGACTGGGGAACTATCGCTTGGCAACAAAAAGAAATTAGCGATTGTTTGTGCTTTGGCTTGCACTCCTAAAGTGCTTATTATGGATGAAGCAACTACTGGTCTTGACCCTATTATGCAACAAAAGTTCTTTGATATTTTACAAAAAGAAAAGAAAAAAGGTACGGCGATTTTATTATCTAGTCATAACTTAAATGAAATTCAAAGATGTTGTGATAGGGTGGGCATTATTAAAAATGGCATTTTAGTTGCAGTTAAAGAAATTGGCGAATTTCAAAACAAACTTTTAAAACATATTGTTTTTGAAACAAAAAGTAATTTACTTGAATTCCGTTTGGATGGGATGGAAGATTTAAAGGTTGAGGGCAATCGTTATGAATTTAATTTTAACGGCAATTTAGCAATGCTCATTAATTTATTATCAGGAATAGATATTTACAATATTTCAATAACCGATGTCGATTTAAATGACGAATTTTTAAGGTGGTATTAGTGGGGTGCAAAATGGACAAAACTATGAAAAAAAGGGCAATTAATTCTTTATATTGTTTGGAATTTAACTTGCAAAAAAAGTCTATTATTTGGTGGTTTGCTGTTCTTGCGGTGCTTTTAATTATTGAAATAGCATTTTATCCGCTTATGAATATGATGATTGGCGTTATTCCGGATGATGTTTACAACGATTTTACTGATGCGGGAATTAGTTTTAGTTTTGATAGTGTAACTGAATATTTCCTTTTGCAAGGTGTGGAAGTACTAGCATTGGGCGGGGCATTGTTTTTGTGCTGTTTTGTGGCTAGTTTACTTACACGAGATTTTAAGGGCGGACAAAGTGAACTATTATATACAAATGCGTTAAATCGCAACGATATTATTATGACAAAATATGCCAATGCTCTTACTATGACGGTTTTATTCAATGTTGTTATGCTAGTTGTTGAACTTTTGATGATGTGCATTGTTGACATTAAAGGTATTGTTTTTGTTCCACTTATAACATTGTTCTTATATTGTTTAATATTACATTTAATTTTAGTAAGTTTAGTGTTTGGTATTTATTTATTAAAAGTTAAAAGTGGATTTGGCATTGCAATTGCTATTCCTTTGTTGCTATATTTTGTAACTATTATTGCACTTTCTATATCGCATAATGATGCTTTAAAATTTATAGAATTTTTAACACCATTTACACTGCTTTATGAAATTACCATTGAATCACCATTCAAAGTAAATTGGTATTCATTTGCAATTTATGTTGTCGTAGTTTTAGCAGTATTAGGTTTTGGATACAAAAAATTTAAAAAACGCGATTTGTAGTTTAAATTATAAAACAAATAATAAAAAGGAGTAAAGTAATGATTTGTCCTAAATGCGGGAATAAGATACCACAAGATTCGGCAACTTGTAGTTACTGTAAGTTGCGTGTTGATTCAATTATTACCGCTTCAAATGAAGAGGCTAAACGAGCAATAAAATTTAAGCAAAAAGATAGAGTTTTGATGAGTACTTACATTCCAAAAGATGTGAGCAAAACAAAACTATTGTTATTATGTATATTTTTAGGCTGGACGGGTGCACATTGCTTTTATGTGGGGCGAATGGTAAAAGCATTCATTATGCTTGTTAGTATGATATTATCAATAGTTTTTGTATGTATTCCGGAAACTTGGATATTGCACGCATATTTAAGTGGAGTTGTTGCGGGAATTTTTGGTTTTATATGTGTATTTAATTGGTGGTTTGATATTTTACTTATTTGCTTTAATAAATTTAAAATACCAGTTGTTTTAAAAGGTTATGAAATGCCAAAGGAAATGCAATAATTGACATATAAATTTATTACAAAATATTAAACATTTTATCAATATTAAAAATAATAAAAAAATAAAAAATTATAAAAACACACATTAAAATTTTGTGTGTTTTTTATATTATTAAAGTATTAATATATTTTATAATATGACTTCAACTTTTATAGCAACTACTCCATATTTTATTTCGTCATCTGTAGAATAAAATGAGTGGTAAATATCGATAATTTCATCTTTTGAATTATTTTCAAAACCTATTTGTTTAGGCGATAATGTGCTTACCATATCATTAAAAGAATTAAAATATATTAAATCTTTTATTATTGTTTGTAAAGTTTGATTTAAATCATTTTCTTTTTTGAAGATTATTATATCGCCTTTATTTAGAAGTTGTCGTTTTTCATCATTTAATCTTATTTCATAAATTTTTTGTCCATTCTTAATTTTATCAAAATAAATTGATTGTAATTTCATTTCGTGAATCATAATAACTCCCTTTTAGTTATTATAACATAAAGTTTAAAGTTAAAAAATAATTTTAATAACAAAATATAAGTTAATTGTAAGTTTTTGTGCAAAATCATTAAAAATTATTAAAATGCAAAATATAGTAAATTATACTTAATTTCTTTTAGTGCTAAATTTGTTTTATTTAAAAATAAAATATGATAAAATAAAATTATGAATAAAGTGAAAGCAGTTTATAATAAAATAACTAAGGTAATAAAAGATGTTGTTTATCCTGAACACATAAAGTGTATAGGGTGTGGAAAAGATATTAAGAAATTAAATATTTACGATGTTTGTGATGAATGCAAAGATAAATTATCGTTTAACAACGGTCGCACTTGTGCTAGGTGTGGTGCGAATGTGTTTGGACAAGCAGATTATTGTTTAGGGTGTAAGAGTACGCAAAGATATTTTGATAAAGCGGTTTCACCGTTTTTGTATTCTGGACTTATTAAAACCTTAATAATGCGTTTTAAGTATAATGACGCACCATATTTAGCAAGAACATTTGCAAGGTGGCTAGTACAATCATATATTAAAAGTGATTTTGAAGTTGATGTTGTAGTATATGTTCCTATGCATAAAGACAAAGAGAGAAGAAGGGGATATAATCAAGCGGAGTTGTTAGCAAAAGAGTTTTGTAAACTTGTTGATTTGCCACTTGCTAAAAACTTTTTGATAAAAACTGTTGATACTGATACGCAAACTCACAAAACTAGAGAAGAAAGAGAAAAACTAGATAATATATATGCTGTTAAAAACAAAAAATATTTTAAAGGTAAGAAAGTTTTAATTATTGATGATGTTATTACAACTGGTGCAACACTAGATGCTTGTGCTAAAGTTTTGGGTGCATCTAAAGTGTATGGATTATCTGTTGCACACACTCCATCACGAATAAGACAAGCAACAACTCCTGAAGTTTTAAAAGGTAAAAAGTTTGCTAAAAAAATT
>CALVZW010000036.1 GCA_944372675.1 uncultured Clostridia bacterium | reverse complement strand
TTAAGCAATTTTATTTAATTATTTATCATTTAATTATAATTTATTTTTTTTGTAAATAACAAATATTTTTAAATAATTGAAAATTTAATTCATTAGTAAAACAATAGAAAATAAATTGTAACGAAGTAAAAGTTAAATTACTTATTAAATAAATATGTTAAAAACTAATGTTTTTAGTTTTATATCTATAAAAAAAATCTAGGAAAATCCTAGATTTTTTCTTAACAATATTAAATTTCAATAATAACCCCATTTAATGAACTTATATTTTGTAACTTTACCCTGCATTTACTTTTACAAAATATTTATCAGCAATATTGTTTTTTTATTTTGTTACAATCTTTTTTAAATGTAATAATTTATTGACTTTTAAATTTACATACAATTAAGCAAATAGTAAATTTTTTAATAACCCCGAATTAAAATTTGTTGTTTCATTTTCTTCATTGTATGTTGTAACATAATTTACATTTATTGAACTTTCTTCTAGTTCGCTTGTAAATGGTGGTGCATAATCTGAACCATCTTCCTTTTTACATTGCAAGAAAGCATTTTCATCAATGTATGTTACAGATGTTGGAATTTCAAAATCATTTGGCAATGTCAACGATTGTAACGCATAGGCTTCAATTCTTTGTAATCCTTTATTTAATGTTAATTTAGCGTTAAAGCATCCACGGAATGAATATGCTGGAAGCACAGTTACTTTACTTGGTATTTTTATTTCAGTTAATGATGCACACAAATTAAATGAATAAATATCAAATGAAGTTAAATTGGTTAAGTCATCCCAGTTAACAGTTGTAAGTGATAACGCATTTGAGAACGATGCTCTGCCTATGCTTTGAACAGTGCTTGGCAACTCAATTGTTTTTAAGTTAACCGCATATCCAAACATTGCATCTGGAACTTTAGCCATATCGGTTGGCATTATTACTTGTTGTACATTATAGTTATTAAAGAATAAACCAGAATATGGAGCATAAGGTAATTTATTTAAATCAATTACACTTGATGTACCTTTGTAACTTAATAAATATGTTCCCGCATTATCTCCACTATTAAATGTTACAGTTTCAAACAGTCCATAATCAGGGCTATTATATGTGCCAAATGAAGTTCTTGTAAATTCTGTTTGTCCTTCACCTATCAAATACTCACAATCTGGCATTGAATCGTCAGTAAATGAAATACCACCAGTATAAATTTGAACTAACTTATACGACCCACCAAACAATGATAAACTATTTGACATGTGCAATTTTTTTCCAGCTGGTATCCAAACTCTTACAAGATTATTTGTATTTGCAAAAGCCGTACCATAAAGATCAGTTACAGAATCCGACATATCAAGTTTTTCAATAATATTGTTGTTGTAGAACGCATATGGTCCAACAGCAGTAATTGTCGTATCTGATGATAAATCAAGTACTGGCTCATCTCCACGATAGTTAATTAACATCACTTCATCTGCTGTTTTCCACAATACAACACCGTTAGTTCTTACTTCAATAGTTCCACTAAATCCACTATTGCTTAATTTAATTTCAAGATTATCAATAGTGTCATTATGCCATTGTGTTTCTGTAAATGATTTATTAGTTATGAGTTTTCTTAAGTTATAACACAAATTGAGTGGTTGATTACCTATTAAAAGTGAAGCACTAGTATGCAATCGCAATTCAATTAATGACGAACAATCTTGGAAAGCATTTTCACCTAAGTAAGATAATTTAGATGTTCCCGACATACCCACATCATATAACCTTAAACATTCACTGAAAGCATAATCTCCAATTCTTTGAATTGTGTCAGGAATATTTATTGTTTTTAAATTGAAATTGTAAGAGAATGCTGAATCGCCTATTTGTGTTAACCCCGAATCTGAAGCAAATGTAACATTTGTCAATGTTGTAAGATATTGGAACGCATTGTTACCAATAGTCTTTAATGAAGCAGGTAACGCAATTTCTTGCAACTTAGTTTTTTGGAAAGCACCAAATCCAATACTTTGCAATCCTTCATTAAATGTTACAGCATTTAAGTTTGTACACATATAGAATGCGCCTTCATTAATTGTTGTTATATTGCTTGGTATTGTAATGTTTCGCAATGATTGACAATCATAGAACATATATTTTGGAATTTCAGTAATGCCACTACCAATAGTAACATTAGATAAAGTTAAACAACTTGCAAAAACTCTATCGCCCAAAGTAGTAACAGAATTTGGAATGCTTATTGATGCAAGATTTAAACAAGCACTAAACGCATAAGCACCAATAGTTGTAACACTTGAACCTTCGAAAATTACTGACTTAATTTGCGAATTAGCAAATGCAGAACTTTGTATATTAGTAATCGTTTCAGGAATTGTAATAGAATCTATATTTGCTTGATAGAAACCGAATACATAACCATCTTGATTAATTCCACCATTAGTAATTTCAGTTACTTTATAAGTATTAGCATTTTCATTTAAGAAAAATTCTTCTTCAACAGCAATTGCCCCACCAGCATAAGTACTATTCGAAGTTAATCCTTCGTAATAAATGTATCGTGGTAACTCAATTTTTTTTGTAGGAAAAGTAACAGCTGGTGAAAGATGTCTTCCTACTGAAACAGTAGTATCTGATAATTTAGTAAATGCCAAATAATTTATAGATTGTCCCCAATGTGCTTTTAATGTAATATCTTCGTGATAAGTTTCACCAATAGTTAATACAAAACCCGATCTCTTATCTTTAGCACCCACTATTTGCCAACCTAAAAATTCATAATCCGGTCTAGAAATATTTAATCCTATCATTGTTGTATAACCATATTCATATTCAGTTGGCAAATTAGCAGTTTCTTCTTCGGTTGCATTGGTGTAATTAATTTTAAACTTTTGACCGCTAGTATTAGCAGTTATAGTATATTCATAATTAGCACCCATTTTATATAACTCATTAGTTACGAATGCTTCATCTAATGTAAAACTATCTTCCAAATTGGTTGCTAAGAACGCATCACCAATATACCAGCCATTAAATATGTAATACTCTTTTAATGTAGCACTGATGTTAACAGTTTCGCCGAAGTAATATTGCAATGTTTCTCCAACAGTACCAATTCCTCTTGTTGCTTCCAAGGTAATTGTATATTTGATTCTATAGTACTTAAATTCAAATACTGTACTACCGTCAGCCTCAATAGTCTTTGTTTGCGCTTCAGGAGTAATAAATCCTACATAAGCACGCATATTTGGAGTTACTGAAGTTCCAGCAACTGCCGTTTCGGTGTATTCATCAATCTCATAAGTTTCACCATCAATATTATATAAGTAATTTCTTACAGTATATTGTGTTGTAGCCACTTCATAATTTGCAGTGTAAACTCTATTTCCTGTACTTCCCTTAGGAATTACAAGTGATGTAGTAGCCTTAGTCAAGTCTGTACCTGTCCACCCAGCAAATGAGTAACCAGTTTTTACAGGATTTACAACTTTAATATCATCGCTTTCAATGGTGTAAGTTAAAGGATTTGGATTGCTTCCACCTTCCCATTGTCCATCACCAATTATATAATCAATTGTATATTCAACAGCACTTGAAGTTGCTTTAATTGTTATATTATCTTTTGGCATTGTAAAGGTTGTATTGCTATTATTTCCTAATTCGCCAACACTTGTTCCCGCAGTTTGCGTCCAAGCATTGAATGAATATCCATTGCCTACAACAGCACTTACACTTACACTTGCACCCCAACGATAATCACCACTACCGCTTACAACTGTAATGCCGTTGTCTTTTTCAATTGTCAAATGATATGTCATTCTTTCGTAGTAGTAATTGTAAATTGTACTACCATCACCAGCCACAGGGGTTTCGCTTAAACTTGGTGTAATATAGCCATCAAAGTCTGACAATTCAACATAAGGAATTGTTCCTGTAGTACCATTATTATATGTTTTTGTTTCATAAGGTTCTGCGTTGTATGTGCCGTCTGCATTCATTAAGTAGATGTTAACAACATACTTTACATCGCCACGCGCAGTCCAATTAGCAGTAAACTTTCTTGCTCCCGTACTTCCTACAGTAATGTAGTCCTTAGGCAATACTGTACCTTGCGCATCAGTTAATGTCCAACCAGCAAATATGTAACCATCACGCACTGGCTCATCAGGTCTAATTTCATCAACCCTTGTATATGTCTTTGGATAATACCCACCAACTTCTTCTCTACCACCATTAAACTCGTAAGTTATAGTGTATTCATCATAGCCAAATACAGCAGTATAAGTTCTATCACCAAAACTACCTTGATTGATTGTTACCGTCTTAATTGGATTATCACCAATACCTGTACCTGTCCATCCCTTGAAAGTCGAGCCTTCAAGACTAGGATTATTTAATGTAAATGTAGGTGTTTCAACTGTATAAGTTGTACGATTTTCTTCTTCTAGAACTGCACCAGTTTCAATGTTATAATCAATATTAAATTCAATAAGGTATGATTTAATATTTAATGTTACATCACCTACACCCATTGTGAATTCATATTGAGTATCTGCACAAACTTCTACAAAAGCACTATCAAAGTACCCACCAAAGCCATAGCCATTAGCATTAGTTGCAATTAACACAACTTGTTGCCCATAGAAGTATGTACCAGCACCCTTAATTGTAATACCCTTTGCATCACCAACTACAACATTGTAACTATTTCTATCGTAATAGAATTCAAATACAGTACTACCATCACCATTAATGTAATCGTAAAGCATTGATTCTTGCAAAGTAAATCCAACTTTTTCTTCAGCAGTTACAGAAACTAATGTATCTGTTGTTCCATACCTTGTTTCAGGTTTGCTAGCAGTGTAACCTTGTCCGTTTACATTCATAGTGTAGTAAATAATATTGTAAGGTATGTTTGTTTGCTTTGTCCAAGTTGCAACAAACTTTCTATTTCCTGAACTTCCACTCTTAATGGTTGCCCCGTCAATTAAATCGCCATTTTCATCATAAAGTTCCCAACCAGCAAAGTCATAACCAACTCGTTCTGGAATACTAGGTGTAATATCCTCATCAGTAGATTTATAAGTTGATGGATTTGTAGGATTTTCACCCCATTCACCATTTTCGCCTAAATCATATTCAATGGTGTAAATACCTTGTAAGAACCACGCATAGTAAGTTCTATCACCACTTGAACCTTTGCTAATTGTAACATTAATAGGTGCACTTGTATCATATTGATCTTCCAAAGTCCAACCAACAAACGAGTAGCCATTTAAAGTAGGTTGAGGCAAAGTAAATGTTGGAGTATCAATTGTGTAAGTGAAAGGATTACCTTTATCCCAATCAGCAGGCAAATGCGCCCCATAAAACATACCGTTTCTTGATAAAACAAGATTAATTGTGTAAGCACGGTAAGCAAACACTGCCGTTAAAACAATATTACCAGTTGTGCCTTCCGCTATTTCATAGTTATCATTTGGCTCATCTTCCTCATTAACTCTCCAGCCCATAAATTCATAACCTTCTTTAGTTAACTGTGGAATAGTAAATGTAGGTGTTTTAGCCGTGTAAGAAGTTGGCAACTCACTAACAGGAGTACCGCCATTTAATTCATAAGAAATTGAATATTCAATTATTTCAAAGTTAGCAACAAACGATAAATTACCAAAATAATCACCCTTGTTAATAACTAAATTATCGTTAGGTTCTTCACCATTTGAACCAGTCCATCCAAGGAACTTGTAGCCGTCCATTGTTGGATTAACTATTGTAAATGTTTCGTCTTCAACCGTATATGTTAGTGGATTTGGATTGTCGCCACCCGTAAAATACCCATCACCAATATCATACGAAATTGAGTAAGTGTCAAGGCTCCAATCTGCTATAAAATCAACATCTTGTAAATAAGCCTTAGGGTCAAATACAAAATCTAATGACAATGTTTCCCCATTATATATCCAACCAACGAATGTATATCCATTTCTAATCGGCGTTGCTAAACTAAATGGTGTATCTTCAATTGTGTAAGTGTCCTTAGGTAGCAATTCAAAAGTACCACCCATAGTATTGTAATTAATATTGTAATCAATAGGAGTGTAAGTAGCAGTATAAATTCTATCTCCAAAACTACCTTGCTCAATTACAACATTTGTAGATACTCCACTAATGTCAGTTCCTTCCCATCCAGCAAAAATATAACCGTCTTTTACAGGATTAACTAGCGTAAATGTTTCAGTTGACATCATATAGTATTGTGGATTGCTTTCCCCGTCTGGCAATTCCCCACCATTTAAGTTATATTCAATAGTGTACCTTGCCTCACCAAACTTAGCATAGTAAGTCCTGTTTCCAGTCATTTGATAAATATGTAAATCAGTTTGTGGCTCGCTTTCAGAAATCCCTTCTCCATACCAGCCATAAAAGCTGTAACCATCTTGAAGTGGTTCGCTAAGTATGAAATCACTTTCAACTGTATAAATCGCAGGATTTGGATTAACTCCACCTTCCCAATATCCATCACCAATAATAAGTGTTAAATTGTATTCAATTAATGTAAAACCAGCATACAAAGTAAAATTACTGTTAGGCATTGATTGAACTGCAAAATTATATGCCGTCTTGCCATCAATTTGTGTTCCTGTCGCACCTGTATCAAGTGAATACCAACCCTTAAATGTATAACCATCAATATTAGGAGAATTCAACGGCGTAATAAATTCACCATATTTAAAGTCTTGTGTACCAAATTCAATGCCTTGACAAATATATGTTAATGTATATTGCTTTTCTTTGTATTGAGCATCAAAAATTATTACATTAGTATTTTCAGTGCTGTAAGTAGTGCTAAATAACAAATCTTCCATCATCTCTTTAGTAATAGTCGCCCCATCTTGCACAGTCTGTCCATTAACTAACCAACAATCAAAATCATAACCATTAATTACAAAACGACTATCATTTGCTTGAATTTCACTAATCGGTGTAAGAGTAAATTCTGTACCATATTTAAATGTGGTGTTATTTGCATAATAATAATTTTGACCAACTCTAGCATATTGAACTTCATATACATTGGCAGTATAGTACAAATGGAAAATAGTATTTAACCCAATAACTTTTGTTAACTCACTCTTTGTTTCATCAAAAGTATACCCATTAATAGTAGGCGGTGTTACTGTAACCTCCGCATTGTTAGGCGCTTGATTAATTTCAAAGTCTTTTATCTCATTACCATTTTCATCATAAAAATAAATGTAGTAATCTCTTAAAACTTCAGTCTCCCACTTAGCAATAATTGTAAAGTTGTCTTCAAACTCCACAATATCAGTAGACTTTATGTAATCTGTTGAAAAACTATCATAAACCCAACCAAGAAATTTATATCCAGCCTTTGTCGGTGTCGGCAAAGCCCCAAAAGACTCACCACTTTTTTTTAAGGTAAGATAATTACCAAGTCCATCAATAGTATAACCAGCCGGCGCAGATTCAAATTCCCCGCCATCCAAATTTAAAGTCATAACAACATTTTTGCTCTCAGCATTTTGTGTGCCTAATATGTATAAATAGCACAATCCGCCTGCCACACAAAAAAACAATAATATTAAAATAACAAGAATAAATCTCGACAATCTACCTCTTTTTGCCATAAAACCACCACATTATTTTTAAATCTTTGTAATAATTTTAGCAAAAATTCAACAAAATATCAAACATTTTTACATATTCTTACAAAATATTCTATTGTAATTGATAGATTTTGTATTTTTTCTTACTTATTTTATATTAAAAACAAAATTATAAACCTATTTTATTTTTTTCAAATTTATCTATGCTTTAATATTTGCTTAATTTAACAATTATAAATTAACCCTAAACACATTAAAATGTTGTTTTTTTAAATGATGTATTGTAAAAAAATAATATTTAAAATTATGTATCTCATAAACAATAAAAAAATTAAACTTATTACAACAAAAAACACATAACATATTAATTATAAAAACACTAATTTTAACAACCAAATATTATATAGATAACAAAAAATTGTAAAGTTCAATGAAATTTCAATAATAAAAACAGTATTAAGTTTTTAGCATTAAATATTATTACTTAACTTTAAATAACTAACTAATTTTATTTAATAGTTTAATAATCTCATTTTCCGAGTTAGGAAATAAATGGCTGTAAGTGTTAAGAGTCTGTTGCGTGTTTGTATGCCCTAACCTTTTTGAAACTAAAGCAACATTTGCCCCCAAATTAATCAATAAACTTGCGTGAGAGTGCCTAAAATCGTGAATACGAATAGTCTTAATGTGTGCAATTTCGCTGTATTTTTTTAATGCTCTCGTGTAACTATAACTATTTAATGGACTTTCACCACAAAATAAAAAGTTGCCATATATCCCCTCCCTCCGCTTCCATTCAATGTAACTTTGAAGTGTAGTGATGAGTTTATCTGGCAACCTAATTCGCCTAATACTTGAACTGTTTTTCGGCGATGTAATCTTGTATTTATCACTATTTAATGTTTTGCGAGTAAGCGACTTGTTGATGTTCATAACCTTTGACTCAAAATCAATGTCATCATCACTTAATGCTAAAATTTCACCTACTCTCGCCCCCGTATAATATAATGTACTAAAAAATGTATAGTAAAGTATACGCATCTTCTCATTATGCATCCGCCTTATAGCACGCAATAACCGTTTAAATTCTGTAATATCATAAAACTTCATTTCCTTAACATTCTCACTGCTCTTTTTTAAAGGTTTTATATTTAATATTATGTTAGGCAACTCATAGTACTCCTGCACATAATTCAAAAACGCACAAAGTTCAGCCCTAATATTGTTTATATATTTTATAGAATATTCCTTTTGCGTCTTACCACTCTTTAACTCCATAAGTTTACCCCGCCAAAGTAGAATCTGCGATTTTGTAATGTCTGCAATTTTGTAATCGCTAAAATAAGGTAATATATGCAATTTAAAAATGTTACACTTATTGTAAATAGTAGCCCCCTTTAAAGTCCTACTAATCTTAGTAATATATTCATTAAAGATATCACCAAAACTGCCCGAACAACCGCCCGCATTCTTAAAAAAATTCCTACAAGCAATTTCAGCATCTTGCCTACTATCAAAGCCCGACAACCGCTTGTTAACAATTTTACCATTTACCTTAACATTAAACCTAACCGACCACTTACTAACAACTTTAGTTTTACCCCCACAAATTTCGCACTTATCCCCACGACAAACCTTGCGACAAACTAAACATTCTCGCCTTTCTCTTAATGAATAACTTGGCATAAAAATAACCTCCTATTTGCCATTTAGTGAACAAATTATATCACTAAAAAAACGATAAGAAAATAGCAATTGCCAAATTTCGACATTAAGGTACCTTATTCATAAAGATTACACCTTTACGAAAAAAGCATAAATAAAATGAAATAATAAATTTATAAATTATAAATTATAAATTTAAATTACAAAAAAATTAACAATAAATATTAAAAACTATATATACATACATTGACAAATTAAAATTCATTTGTAAAAACTTAATAATATATATCGTAAAAATAAAAAATAATTAAACTACAAAAAGTAAATTACAATAAAAAATAAATACAAATTTTTGAATAAATAAATCTCTAAAAAAGATAATTTTTGCATAATAAAAAACACAAATTTTCCTTTGCAAATACTGAAACAAAGGAAAAAGGAGATTAAAAAATTATGCAAAAAGTTTCAAAACAAAGTCTTGCAATGTTAGCACTTTCAATTTTGCTTGCTATTTCAATTGCATTGACATTCACATTCGCTGCTTTGACAGCACAAAGAACAGCAACAGGTTCTATTACTTTTAGTGGTAATGTAGCAATAACTTACGATGGCAGTGAAACTAACGGAACATTTACCTTAACACCAGATTATGCTGAACAAACTATAGCAGTTCCTACAAATGTTTTTAAGATTACAGGAACAGAAAATGCTTATATTAAAATTACTGTTACTTTAACTGACGCAAGTGTTGTAGTTACTTTAAAAGATTTATCAATATCTGGTACTAATGCTCCAAGTGCTTCTAAACTTAATAATGTTACAACATCTGCTACATACAATATTACAACTGCAGTTAGCGTTGCTGGTGAAGGTGTAACAATTGGTGTGAATGATATTATTGGAAGCATTACATTTGATACAACAGGCAATTTAACTAATGGATCAATTTCTATTAAAGTTGAAGCTCAAACAAACGAAGCATTTGCTGCTTAATTTGTAAAATAATAAAAAAGATTGATTGAATAAATCAGTCTTTTTCTTTTGCTTGTTTATTTATATTAAAAATTTTAAGATTTTTAGTATATTAACTTCTTATACTAGGATATAAACTAACTAATTAACATACTTGAATTGTAAAAGAAAATCATAAGACTATTGCCTTATGATTTTTAATGTAAATTATTCTGCTTTTGGTCCAATTGCTGCTGTAATTGCAAATGATCCGCTTGTAAATGTTGTAGTATCACTAATTGTAATACCAGTAACTAATTTATCAAGGGTTTTTGATGCTGTGTCATTAGTAATTTCAGTATCATCTGTTACACCTGCAAAAGTAACATTTCCACCTGTTAATGTTGTAGTCATTTTAATTGTATAAACAAGTGTTGCAGTTGATCCATTGGTAATTGTAACATTTACTTTACTAAATTCATTATTTATTACATCTTGCTTTAATGTTGCTGTGTTACCTGTAAAGTCAAAATCTGCATTTGTCAAATTAATTGTGATTGCACCATTAGATACTGCATATTTTTCTGTATCAGTATTGGTTGATGCCCAAGCTATAGTAGCGTTACCACTAAAAGTAATAGTACCTGTTGCTGCTTTAGAATCGCTTAAACCAGCGAATGTGAATGTCAATGCAATTGAGATAGCAAGCAAAATTGAAAGCGCTAAAATTGCAAGACTTTGTTTTGAAACTTTTTGCATAATTTTTTAATCTCCTTTTCTTTTCTCTTT
>CALVZW010000035.1 GCA_944372675.1 uncultured Clostridia bacterium | reverse complement strand
TCATTTTGTACAAAAAAATAAGTAAGTTATGTCGAAAAAAGTCGAAAAACTATAAAATTTTGGCTTTTTATCCTTTTGTTTTATTAAAATTTCTTTTTTTTAACTTATTTTAAATTTAATTAAAGCAAATGACATTTATTGTGAAAGATAAAGATTTGTTTTAAAATTATTTAAAATTACAAAATAGTCTTTTATGTTAAAAAAGCGCACATATTAATTTTTTATGGAATAATAAGGTTTAAAATGTCGAAATATTTACATTTTGCTTGATTAAAAAATTTCAATGTGCTATTATGTTAGTAGAATGTAGTTTTTAATTTTTTTTATAAGGTTAACTAAGGAGAAATTTATGGCTAAGAGCATAAAGATAATTTGTTTTGTAGTACCCTTAATTCTTTTATTGGGTGTTGCTTTATGTTTAATACTTGTAAATACGCAAGGGTCAACAAGTGTTTTAAAATTAAACACACTTAATTTAAAATTGGGGCAAGAATATCTATTAAAAAATTTAATAAATGTTGAAAAATACGAAATAGAAATAGAAGATAGAAGTATTTTAACAGTAAGTGACAATTCGCTTTATGCTAAGCAATGTGGCCAAACTAAAGTTTATGTAACGGTTAATAATTTGAAAGAAACAATTGATGTTAAAGTTTATGCTGAAAAAGTTGAGTTTTCTAGCAAGAATATTGAATTATATATTAATGGTGAAAACAGTGCTAATTTAAATTTGTTAGTTGATGAAAATATTTATAATGGAA
Source organism: uncultured Clostridia bacterium (assembly GCA_944372675.1). Classification (GTDB taxonomy): domain Bacteria; phylum Bacillota; class Clostridia; order Christensenellales; family UBA1242; genus CAKVOD01. Next base: position 10,303 of record CALVZW010000035.1, on the reverse strand, counting down.
ATGTAAAATTTGAGTTTGATAGCGACATAATTGATTATAGTGGTTTTAGTTTAAAGGCAAAAGATATAGGTGAAACAAAAATTACAGCCAAAGTACTAGGATTAAATGATTTTATTGTATGTGAGTGTAAGGTTATAGTTAAACAATATGGCTTTGTAACTGATGTTAATGAAACTGAAATAGTAATGGTTGAAAACCAATCTAAATTGTTTGATGCTATTAAATATGGTAGCGGTGAAAAGGTTGTGACTAATTTTTATTATGATGATAGCATCATTAAAATTGAAAATGAAACTATTTATGCTTTATCAAGCGGGACTACACAAATTATTGTTTTCGCGCAAACAAGTTATAATAAATTTACTACTTTTGTAATTCCTGTTGTAATTGAAGAAAAACTAGAAGTTGCTGATGTAAAGTTTTATGAAAACGATGTGGAAGTAAATGTTTTACACACAAATACTAAGGCTGACGGCACTTATACAAAATATAATATGGTAATTAGCACTAATAAAAAAGTTAACGATGTACCAAAATTTAGCAGTGGAATTAATATAACTTCAATTAGTCAAAGTAACAATGAAATACTTGTTGAGTTTTACAAAACAAACAATGATTTAATAAGTTTTACTCTTTTTGATGAAATATCAAATGAAAGCATAAGTTATAATTGTAGTGAAATTGAACAAATAGAATATTTACAATTTATTGAATATGAATTGACTTTTCCAAATGAAAATCAAATTAATAATTTGTATTTAGTAAATGAAGATTATATAGTTAAAGCAAGTGAAGAAAACATTTTTAATTATGCTAATTTAAAAATTATTAGTGAAGATATAAAAGTGTCAACAAATGAAAACATTATTTATTCAAATGGTAAAATAACTGCACATAGTGTAGGTACGGGTGTACTAACTTTAGTTGCTAATGATGGTTCAAATTTAATAAAAGAAATAACATTTAACATAGAAAATATTAAGGCTGAAACAATAAGTTTTTCAATTTTAAATGATGTTAAAGTTGGTGATTCAGTAAGTTATGAAATAAGTATACAGCCTATTTATGCAGTTACTAAAATTGAAGTGCAATATGACAGTGAATTTATTGAATGTAATGACAATAATTACTACGCAATTAAATCAGGGCAAACTGTTATTAAAATTTTTGATGAAGTAAGCGGAATTGTTATTGAAAAAGAGTTAACAATAAATAATAAATATGTTGACATTTTTGTAAATGGAGAATTGACTTACGAAATAAGTACTAATATTGGAGATAGGTTATCAATAAATATTGATGACTATGACAAAATTAGTTATTCAGTAAATGGTATTGAAAGTGAAAGTTGTGAAAATTTAGTTTTAAACGAATGGAACAATCAAACCATAATTGCTGTTGTCAAGAAAATTGGCTCTGTAACAATTAATTTTTACAAGGACAATATTTTGATAGGTGTTTTAACTATTAACATAGTTGATTAAATTTGTAAGATAAATTACTTGATTGTAATTGAATTATTTTAAGTAATAAAAGTTATAGAAAATTCTATAACTTTTTTAAATATTTACAAACGACTTATTTTATTATATTTATTATTTGTTTGTAAAAAATTATTAATTTGTGGTATACTAAATTATATATTAACTAACATAAGACAAAGGGGAATTATAATGACTAACTACATTAAAGGAATAATTTTAACAGTTTTAATTGCTTTAACGGGTGTAATTATGTCTGCCTGCAATGAAGTGGGCTTAAAAAGTATACAAATTGTAGGATTGCCTACCGAGGAAATTGTTGTTGGGCAAACATTTGAATTAAATGTTGTATTTAATCCGGATAATGCCACAGATAAGCGTGTTGAGTGGTGGACGCCACAAAACAACATAATTAAATTGACTCAAATTTCTGATGAGTTTGTTTCAATTGAAACTTTAACAGCAGGAGTTGCAACTGTTTTTGTTAGGTCTTATGACGGGAATATGACAGATAGTGTTGTAATTAATGTTTCGGCTGGAACATTGAATTTGAGATTTCAAGGTAGCGTAAATGGAGTTGTAACAAGAGAATACAACAGCGAGCCACAAACTGTGTTAGTTAATCAAAATTATGATGGTATAAAATATTTATATAAACTTCAAGGACAGGAAGAATTTTCTGAAGTAGTGCCTACCGATGTTGGAACTTATGACATAAGGGCAGAAATAAATACATCAAGTTATCAGGGGTATTGTGAAGGTGTATTAAACATTTTACCTTGTCAAATTGACATTGAAGTTAATAACAAGGAAGTTATTTATGGCGAACAGGAAGTGCCTTTGACATACAGAATTATTGGTGATTTGTATGACAACACTTTGTCCATTGAAGGACAACTTGCACGAGAAGAAGGTATTAATGCTGGTAATTATAAAATTTATGAAAGCAAGGAATTTTGTATTATTGGTGAAAACAGTGAAAACTATGTTGTAAACTTTATTGAAGGTACTTACACTATTGCACCAGCAACTGTAACTGTGTCTGTAAATGTACCTGCTACTTACTATGGTTTGCAAGTGGGCAACATAACTTACAATTTGGCTGGCTTACAATATGATGACACTGAAGAAGATTTAAATATTTCTATTAGTGTTCCTAGTAGTGCTATTAATGTTGGTACGCACAACTTGGATTGCTCTTATGACAACTCAAATTATAATGTTGTATTTAATAACGCAAGGGTTAGTATTATGCCATCACCAATTTCAATAACTATTGGAAGTGATGAGAAAAAATATATGACAACTGACCCGCAATATTATGATTACACCATATACAATAGTAAAAATACTGCTGATACAACAAAGTTATTTTATGATGATGCATTTACACTTACATTTAATAGGGTATCTGGCGAAGATGTTGGAGAATACAAAGTCAATGCAGTAGTTGGTGGCCCTTATGCATCAAATTATAGCATTACAATTATTCAAGGTAAACTAACTATAACCCCAAGAGAAGTTTGTGTGCAAGTTGATGATGCCACTAAAAGATATGGACAAAATGACCCTTTATTTGAATTTAAGTATGTAACTGATGGTTATGATGAAGTCATTAACAATGAACTAATTGTAACTTTTGAAAGAGAACAAGGTGAAAATGTAGGCAATTATGAAATAATGCCAGTTATTGCTGAAAATAATAATTATATAGTTAACAAAATAAATGGTTCATTATCCATAACTCCAGCAATTGTTTCGATTAAGGTTAAAGACACAACAAAAATTTATGCTGATAGCGACCCAGTGTATGAATTTACAATGAATGAAGGCAGTGATGAACTTAATGAAAATAATAATTTTGAGTTTGAATATACAAGAGAAGAGGGCGAAGATATTGGAAGTTATGTAGTTAATATTAGTGTTAAAACAACAGATTCAAATTATGAACTCACAACTGATACTGGCTTACTAACTATTTTACCGCGTAAACTTGTTTTTAATGTTGGTGATATTACTATGAGATATTATCAAGGTTATGATATAAACAATTTAACTTTTACTGTGGATGAAATTAACGGTCAAGCAAATGTGCAAAATATTAATATTGAAGACTATTGTGAAATTGATGTTCCGTACCAAAATGATGTTGGAACATATCCACTTAGTGTAAGACTTAAAAGTGAATTGCCAAATTATGAAATTAGTTTTATTGGCGGTAATTTAATAATTGAAAAGGCAAACATTGTAATTGAAATTAGCGACTGTGAAATTTTTTACGGACAAACACCAACTTTTGAATATGATTATGCAGTTGGCAGTGATAAGATGGGTGATGTAAGTTTGGGGGCAGATGAATTTACAATTACTGCAACTGATGATTACTACCAAAGAAAAAATGTTGGTAATTACCAAATTGATGCACAAATTTATCAACCAAAAGATAATTATAACATTACCATAATGAATGGAAATCTTGTAATAAATAAAGCACAAATTAATGCAAGCATTAATAATGTACAAACTACTTATGGAGTATCTCCAGTATTCACTCATGAAATTAATTCTGTAAATGGTGAAATAATTGATGGGGAAGTTAATTTTCAATACGAATGTAATGGTGTTGATGTTGGAGAATATGAAATAAATTTAATTTTAGAGCAAACATATGAAAATTATGAACTTATTGCTAACAAAGGGGTATTAACAATTACACAAGCAAATGTCATAATTAATGTTGAAGAAAAAACTTTTAAATATGGTGATGAATTTATATTTACTTACAACATTGATGAAAGTAGTGATGAAATTATTAATAATGAATTGACGATTACTTTGTCTGGAGAAAACACAGCAGTTGGCGAATATGATATTGTTTGTCAAGTGCAAGAAAAAGATGATAAATCAAATTATAATGTTGTTGTTAACGGAGCAAAATATGCTGTAATAAAAAGACATTATGTTTTAGACATTATGGATAAAACAATTTATGTTGGTGAAAGTGATGGTAGTTTCTCTTGTGTGTTAAATGAAGAATTGTCAGATGAAGTTTTACCTGAAGATATACAAACACTATTTCAAATAACATACACTAGAGAAGAGGGTAATACTGCTGGACAATATAAAATTTATGGTCAAGCACAAGAAAATGACCATTATGAAGTTACTATTAATAGCGGAACTTTAACAATACTTGAACCAGAACTTTAAAATTAGTGAAATTGTGCTTATTTAGTTATCATTTTAAATTAACTAAGATTAAATAATTAATGTAAAAAACGCATAAAAATATTGTGCGTTTTTTATTTTATAAGTTAACTGTTTGTTTTATATTTAAATTTAATATAGAAAACAAATAAATTACTTAATTTTATTGATTATTTAAAAATTAATTAATAAAAAATTTAAAATACAAAATTTTTGTATTATATTAATAAACTTTTTTAGCACAAGTCTTAGTTTTAATTTTTAAAATAATGTATGGTTAAAATTAAATAAAAAAACAATAATAAAGCAACAAATTCATAAAAAAAAATTACAAGTCATAAAATAAAATATGGACAAGATATGGTTAGCAATAATGTTGTTATCATTAATATTTTTGTTGTTTAATAGTCCTGAAACGGCGCTAACAAGTATGATAACAGCAAGCGGGTCTGCAGTAAATTTGGCTGTAAAATTATTAGCAGTTTATGCAGTATGGCTGGGTTTAATTGAAATTGTAAAAAGAACTGAGTTATCAAGAAAGTTATCATCATTACTTTCGCCACTCATTGATTTGTTGTTTGGTAAAGTTGATAATAAAGCGAAAGATTATATTGCAATGAATATGTCTTTTAATATGCTTGGAGTTGGTAACGCAGCAACACCGACCGGTATAAAAGCATTTAATGCTTTGCAAGATGGAAGCGACAAGGCGACTGCTACAATGGTTATGCTTTTAGTAATAAACACAACAAGTATTCAACTATTGCCGACAACTATTATAGGAATGAGAGTAACAGCGGGAAGTGCTAATGCTACTGACATTATTATGCCTAGTTTAATTGCAACAATTATTTCAACAGTTGTAGGTGTAATTTTTGTTAAACTAATTTATCGCAAAAGAAAATTAAAAAAGAATAAAATTAAGACAAAATAAAAATGGTAGTTTAAAATTTTAAATACATTAAAGTTAAAACTTTTTTGTACAAGGGGGTAATTTAAAGAATAAATACAAGATATTTAAATGAGATAAAAAAATAAAATTTATATAGTTGTAAATATAGTGGAGGGTGGCGATGCAGTTATCGGAACTCATTGTACCATTGCTAATAATATTTTTGTTAGTTTATGGAATGGTAAAAAAAGTTAATTCCTATGATTGCTTTGTCAAAGGGGCTAACCAAAGCATAGATTTAGTAGTATCAATATTTCCATATTTAGTTGCTATTTTTGTAGCAGTGGAATTAATGAAAGTAAGTGGGCTTACTGCCTTATGTACAATAATACTAACACCTATTTTTTCAATTTTGCAAATACCACCTGAATTATCTGAATTAATTTTAATACGACCGTTTAGCGGTAGTGGAAGTTTGGCGGTGCTTGAAAATATTTATACAAATTATGGCGCGGATAGTTACATTGGTAGATGTGCAAGTGTAATTATTGGTTGTAGTGATAGTATTTTTTATATTGCAACAATTTATCTATCACAAACAAAAGTAAAAAAGTTAGGCTTTGCAATTCCTATTGCATTAGTGGCAACATTAATAGGGGTAGTTTGTGCTTGTTTGTTGTGTAAAATAATGTAGAATTTAAGTAAAAATAGTTGATTAAATAGTTTAAATCACTTTGAATTGTAATTATTATTTGATATAATTATTTCAAGGAGATTTATTATGAATAAGCAAAAGTCTTTTAATACTGTTTTTTTCTTGCGAGATAAAAAAGATATGTTACAGTTTTACAAAAGGGTAGATTTTTGGGTAGCATTATTATCATTGGTACTCGTAGTTTTATCTTTAACTTTGGCACGCTATGCAAGTAATGGTGGTGGTACAACATTTTCGCAAATGTGGCGTTTAACTGCTGGTAATTGGGCATTAATTTTATGCGGATTGTTTTCAATAATTGGTATGGTATATGTGTTTGTAACAAGTTTATTGTTTAGAAATAGTGCTGTACTTTCTGGTATTAATATTGGTGTTGGCTTGTTGATGGCAGTGTTATTTATTGTTGAATATTTTGTATTGACAAAAATAGGTGCATACACTGAAAATGGTGTAACTTACAAAATGAGTAACTCAGCAGGAATAGGCTTTTACTTTGGAATAATAGGTGCTATCATAGTTGTTGGACTTGAATTTTACAAGTTGGGTTCACAAGGTTATTACACTGCAGAAGACTTTGCAAAAGAAAAAAGTCAAAATGGTGTTGAAGTTGTTGATGGTGTGGTAATTATTGACGGCGAAAAAGTTGAAGTTAAGGACGATACTAAAGTGAATGAGAACAAAACTAATGTTCGTGTCATAACTGAAAAAGAAGAAAACAATGAAGATAAAAAAGATTAAGATATATAATTTTATTATTAAATTTAACTAGTTTAAAATTAAATAATTAAATTATTTGTTAAATTACACTTAAAGTGCTTCAATGGTATTTTGTTGAAGTGCTTTTTTGTTGCGTAAGTTAAATTTTTAAATTTAGTTTTTTTTAATAGTGTATTAAAATTTATCATTTAATATGCATTTTAAATAAAAGTTGTAATGCAGTAAAATAAGACATTTGTTGATTATCTATTAGTGTTTAATTTATTGACAAATAGTAATTTAATTAGTATAATTATTTATAATTTTGTTAATTTTTATAATTTAATAAATTAGCATAAAACTTAAAAATCAAAATTAAATTATTTTTGTATTTGTAAAATTAATTTTTTAATTTATTAAAATAAATAACAATTAATTATGGGAGAAAATTATGGAAAAGAAATTACCAAAAAAAGTAGTAATAACAGCAGGTATGCCTAATGGTAATAAGCCTTTACATTTAGGGCATATAATGTTGTTTGTGTGGTCTGATTTTTATGCAAGATTTATGAGAGATAGAATTGGAAAAGAAAATGTAATTTATATTAGCGGAACAGATGGCTTTGGTTCGTCAACTGATGAAAAATATCGCAAACTATTTGAAGCGGGTGAAATTAATTCTACGCTTCCTGAATATGTAGAACATTTTCACAATGTGCAAAAACAGACTTTACAAAATTATGGTATTTCACTTAATAAATTTTACGCATCTTGTTTACAACCAGCGCTTAAAAATCATACTGAAGTGTCTGCAATGTTTTTTGAAAAAATGTTAAATAATAACAAAATGCAAAAAAAATCTACTGAACAATTTTTTGATACACAAAAAAATGTTGTACTTAATGGTAGACAGGTTGAAGGTAAATGTCCTATTGAAGGATGTCAAAGTGAAGTTGGATATGCTGACGAATGTTCGTTAGGACATCAATATAATCCTAGAGATTTAATTGACCCAATTAGCACATTATCAAAAACAGTTCCAACCTTTAAAAATGTTACGAATTACTATTTTTCATTAGATGAATATCGTGAAAATTTGTTAAATATAGTTCAAAGAATAAAAGAACAAGAGAACACACATAAATTTCTTGTTAAGGAAATGAGAGATTATTTAACTCGACCAGCAATTTATGTAAAAGTCACCGAAAAAGACAAAATTGATAATCTTAATCTTAGCAACTACACTGAGATTAAATTTGATGAAAAGAAACAAAGAGTTGAAATTTATTTTTCAAAGGTTAGTGAAAGAGATATTGTTTGTGATATTCTTAAAAACAACAATATTGATTACACTACAAATAAAACTCTTGCACCATTAAGAATAACGGGAAATACGCCTTGGGGTGTTCCTGTTCCACAAATTGAGCCAGAAACTAAGGACTTAACATTTTATGTTTGGCCAGAATCGTTATGGGCACCGATATCATTTACTAAAACATATTTGCAAGAAATTGGTAGTCAAGACAGTTGGCAAAAATGGTGGTGTAGTAAAGATAATGAAATTACACAATTTATAGGTGAAGATAACATTTATTTTTATGCGCTTGCTGAACCAGCAATGTTTATGGCGTTTAATGGAAAAGAAAACAATGACACACCAAACAATGGGGAGTTGCAAATTCCAAATATTGTTGCAAACAAGCATATTTTAATTAACAATATGAAAGCAAGTAGTAGCGGTGCATTTAAAGCGCCAACTGCTGATAATTTGTTAGATTATTATACACCTGAACAATTAAGATGTCATTTTTTAAGTATGAATGTAAATAATAGTGCATATAACTTTAAATCTAAGGTGTTTATGCCTGAAGAATTTGAAGGGACAGGCGACCCTATGGTAGCACAAGGCAATATGCTTACTAACATATTTAATAGGCTTATACGCTCAGTTTTATATACTATACAATCAAATTTTGACGGCATAGTGCCAAAAGTTGAACCATCGCAAACTGTAATTGAAGAAGCAAACACAATTGCAAAACAATATGAAGAAAAAGCATTTAACTTTAAATTTAATGAAATAATTTTATTATTAGATGAATATTTTAGAAAAGCAAATCAAGATTGGGCGGTAAGATCTAAATCGCAAGATAACAATGTTAAAACACAATTAATTGCCGATACAATTCATATTATAAAAACTGGTGTAACTCTTTTACATCCTATTGCACCAAACGGAGTAGATTTGATTGTTAAATATTTTAAAATGGATGAACAAGTTTACAACTGGGACAATGTTAGTAAAACTTATAGCCAAATGTACAAAGATGTAAAATCGTTTGAATTTTTACCACCTAAATTTGACTTCTTTAAAAAGCATAGTTCACAGTTATAGGAAAATAATATTACAAAAAATAAATACTTTGCAAAAGCGAAAAGAACATATAAAATTAATCTATATGTTCTTTTATTTAATTTATTTACACTAAAAAAAATTAATTTAGTCTTTTATCTGAATTAATAATTTTCTTAATAAACAAAAAATATTTATTTTGTAATAATTAAGTTTTTATTTTTAATTATAAAAAAGTCAACATCATATTAAGTAATTTATATTTATTACTTACTTTATTGTTGACTTTTTTACTTATTTTAAGACATACTTATTTATGATATTAAAATAATTTCATCTAAAATTTTTCATTAGTTAAAATATTTTTTGAACGATAAACCTATTAGTGTAATTTTTAATTTAATATTTTAATTGTTAAATTTACTTGCAAAATTAATTTAACAATAAACACTAAGAAAACAAAAAATTAAAAATTTTAACAGATATAGATTTATCGATATAGTATGCCATAAACTAAACATAGTTTATTTGTTTTAAGCCCCTGTGGCCCCTGTTGGCCCTGTAGGTCCAGTAGCACCTTGAGGGATAACGAAGTTAAGAACATAGTTTGTGCCAACTAATTGACTTGTTACAGATGCTTGAGTGCCTGGAGCACCTGTTGTTACAGTTCCAATAGAAAAAGTAAAAGCAGTTCCAGTAGCACCTGTAGGACCAGTAGGTCCTGTAGCGCCAGTTGGGCCAACTGGACCAACAATAATATTTGAAGAAGGCACAACAGTTGTAGTTCTTAAAATGGGACGAAGACTTCTGTTGCAACAACATCTATTACTGCATCCATTGCAACAGCGGTTATTGCATCCGCAAAAAATACACATTATTAATACCTCTATTGTAACACAATTAATTTTTTGTGTTACACTTCATATTATGCAACCAATTATTTTAATGTTAAAAAAAAT
>CALVZW010000034.1 GCA_944372675.1 uncultured Clostridia bacterium | reverse complement strand
TTAGTTACATCAACTTTTATTGAAGTTATATTTTCGCTTTGTTCTTGCTCAACAACATCTAATGCAAAAACTTTATAACCAATACTTGCTAAATAAAGTGCAGTTGCCTTGCCCATTCCATTCCCTGCACCTGTTATTAAAATATTTTTCATAATTTTATTATACAATATTTTTAATTATTTAACAATTAATTTAATTAAATTTTATTTTTATCTTCATTAGATAAAGTTAAACTATTTATTTTAACTTTATCTTTAATATAACTCATAATTTCCTTGTCAATATTAATACCATATTTTAAGAAAAATCCAAAATTTGCATTTGAGTTGGCTTCACAAAATACTAAATTTTTACCATCTATTAAAAAGTCTACTGCTCCAAATTCAATATTTAAATATTGTCGAATTTTTTTAGCCAACTCTATTTGTTCAAAAGTCAATTCATAAGGCCTTGCACTTCCACCTTGTGCTATGTTTGAACGAAAATCTCCGCTTTCATTGTATCTTTGCATTGCCCCACAAAATTTTTCTCCTACAAAGTAACACCTAACATCAATTCCATACGAATTTTTAATAAATTCTTGACAAATATAAAATCCATTTAAATCATTTTTAATTTTTAAATATTCTTCTTCACTTTTTATTAAATAAGTGTTTTTACCTTTTTCACCAAAATTGTATTTTATTACAAATGGATTACCCAATTGATTTATTAAATTTTCATATGATTGATTTTCAAATTTTACAAACTTAGGTTGATTTATCCCAATATTTTCAAGTTTTTTGTGCGTTTCATATTTGTTTTTTAAAAGTTTTGACACTTCCGGTTTATTGATTACAATAACACCGTTATTTTCAAACCAACTAGAAAATTCATAATTATTTGCCCTATCCAAAATAACGGTTGGCAATTCAAATATTTCTTTTGAATCGTATAACCATTTTTTCATTTTTATGTTGTATGAAAATTTGTGAATATATTTTATTTCACATTGCAAACCATTTTCTAAAGCAACCCCTTCCATAAATTTTGGAACTGTGTTGTTTTTTTCAAAAACTTCTTCATAAACTAACCATAAATCTTTTTTCATATTTTTCTCTTTTAGTTAAATTTTTTTCATTAACTTTTTCATTTTGCCTTTTTGTTAATTTTAATAGTAAAAAATTTATTTAAAATTAAAATCATTTTTTTAATTCATACAAAACATACCCATTAACTACAAAAAAGGTTTTTATATTTATATTTAATTTTTCTATTTTAATCTTTCATAACAAATTTTACTTTTCATTTGCTAAACAGTTAAATTTTGCATTTTCTTGTAAATTTTTATGTAAATAATTTTCCACATAATTTACAATTTTTTGTGCATTTTCATCACTGCCTAAAATTTCTTGATATTTAATATTTTTATTTATAAGTAAACTTTTTATCTTTTCATTTGCTTTAATGCTTTGTTCTTCAGTTTCTCTCCTGCCTTCTTCACAATAATCAAAGTTTCTTTTTAAGAAAAAAACTAAATTATTGTACTGTGAATAACAATTTAAAACTAATTAATCAAAAATATCAAAATCTAGTTGACTTTCTTTTTCATTATTTCTATTGTAATACATACTAAGTAATATTGGACTATCAGTAATTATAATGTCAACTTTTCCATTTACTCGCTTTAAATAATGAGTAAAAATTATACTATTGCCTGCAATGTAGACGGGACTTTAACTATCGAAAATTGAGAATTAGATATTAATGTCTTACCATTGTTTCAAAAAAAATTTGAATATTTTAAAAGTTTTAAAAACTTAAAGAAATAATTTAATTACATCAACAATTTGATTTCTTGCCGTTCTATATCTATTTAATTCTTCACTTGTTCGACCAAAAAAATGATTTCCATTTGCCGAATTATCTGAAACTACAAGAAGTGCACAGCCTTTCTTATTAATATATTTTATTGCGTTAAAGAAAGCCGATGTTTCCATTTCAATTATGCCTGCCCCCATTTCTTTAATCTGTTTTAAATGATAGTATTCACACATCATAGTATCTATAGTAAAAATTGAATCTATCTTTGGCTTCATATTTAATTTATTACAAACATCATATAATTTGTGAGATAACTCTTTGTCAGGAAATGCTTTTTTGAACAAATTTAATGAGTTTAAAGATTCATGTAGATAAAGTGAAGCCCCATCACCAGATATTGAATATTCAGGGATAACAAAATCCCCTAATTGATAGTCTTGTCTTAATGCCCCAGCCGAACCAATAAGAACAAAGTTTTCACAATTTAAACTATTACAACACAAACAAAAATCAATGATATTTGATGACCCAATTTGTAGATTTACATATAAAATTTTTTTATTGTTTATAAAAATTCTATTTGAAATAGAAAATTGGTCTTGATAAATTAATTCAAATTTAACTTTATCTTGAAAAACCTTTTCAATTTTCCAACTAGGAGCAATAATACATAAATCAAACTTTTCCTGTGAATCAATTCCATATATATCTTTTAAAATATCATTTGAATTGCTATGTCTTTTTAATTCTCTAATAATATAATCCATTTAAACATATCCTTAGTAAATTTAATTTATATTGTTCTACATTTTTAATATATAGTAAATCTTTTTTATTATAGCACTTTTTGAAAAAAAATCAAATTATATACAATAGTATAAAGTTAAGCAAACAAAAAGAGATAAATCAATATCTCTTTTTTAACAGGCTTTATCATTTTTATATAAATAACAATGACAATTATTTAGAAATATCTTTTAACTTGCTTTTCAATTTCTTTATTTTTTTTGCTATTCGATTCGATTTAAATAGTTTAAATTCATTAATTATGTTTTTTTATTTTTTACAACTATTGTTAAAATTTTCTTAATACCGTTTATTTTTATTTAAATTTATGATAAAATATATTAAATAATAAGGGTGAAAATAATGAAAGAATCGATAAAAAAATTAACCATTTGGTTAATTATTCTTATAGCAATAATTTTAGTTGGAGTATTAAGTTATTTTTTTATTATAAATAAAAATCATACCGCTTCATTGTCAGTCAAAGACGAAACACTTTCTAGAATAAGCGAAATAAGAGAAACCCCAAATACAAATATACAAAATGTTACTGGGACAACTTATTACATCGCTAACAATGGAAATGATGATACGGATGGAAAAACTCCACAAACGGCATGGAAAACACTTTCTAAACTTCAAACAGCATTTGCTAATACCATACAAAGTGGAGATTGCATTTTATTCAATAGAGGCGATGTAATTCGAGGTAATATAACTATTACCAAAGACAATATATTAATTGGTTCGTATGGTAATGAAACACTACAAAAACCGGAACTAAATGTATCCCCTTACGATGCAGCAATTTATGGAACTTGGACACAAATTGAACCGAATATATGGAAATATAGTGAAAAAATAAATGCTGATGTTGGTGCTATATGGTTTTTCAAAAACAACCTTACCCTTTCAAATAAACATGATTGGAGCAATTACTCATACGAAATAGGACAAAAAATTTCTTTTGATGAAAGTTTTGATGAAACCAATATAAATTTGTCAACAATTCTTTACACCGATTTAGAGTTTTACCATACCGGAAAAGCAAGCAGTGGAATTAACACCGGAGAATATGTTTATGTATATTCACAAATTAATCCACAGTTAAGATTTGACAAAATTGAGTTTTCAGTTGGTGTAAATGGTATTTATGGTAGAACAAATCTTGTAGTTGATAATCTTAAAATAGTTTTTGCAGGAAATCACGGAATAGGCACAGGTAGTGTTGCAAATTTAACTGTAACAAATTGTGAATTGGGTTACATCGGCGGTTCAAGACAAAATCAAAACAATGTACGATTTGGTAACGCAATAGAAATCTATGGTCAAATCAATGATACAAATGGCTATGAAGTAGAAAAAGGATTTATCGTAGATAATAATTATATTTATGAAGTATATGATGCAGGAATAACATTTCAATACACAGCAAATTCATCAAGTACAATTATGGAAAATGCAGAGTTTTCAAACAATGTTGTTGAAAAGTGTAATTACAATATTGAATACTGGAATGTATCAACTTCAACAACTCAAGACAAGCAAAATTCATACATAAATTCATTCCAAATACACAATAACATATTTAGATTTTCTGGTTGTGGTGTTTCTCAAACTCGCCCAGACAAAAGTCAATCTGCACACATAAAAACTTGGGTACATGATGCCGAATATGAAAATAAGGTTATAGGCAATTTTGAAATAAAGGATAATATATTCTATTCTTCTTCCGAGCAAATGCTTGCAATATATGCTTGCGATGAAAGTTCTATGCCTAAAATAACAAACAACAAGTTTTTTAATGACGAAAAAATACCACTTGGTTATGCTTACAATAAAGAACTACCTAAAAAAATTATTCCTTATGTTAATTCAAAAATGTCTCGCATTTTTACAAATAATGAATTTAATTACAACTCAAATTTTATTGAACAAGTATTAAGCGGAACAAGCAAAGATGCAATGTGGAAATTTGATATGAAAACAGGCATATTAGAAATATATGGCAGTGGAGAAATGCAAGATTATTCAATGGATAATTTACCGCAATGGAGTGAATATGCAGACTTTGTAAATGAAATTATTATTGGCAAAAATATTACAAAATTGGGAACTTACGCATTTTACAATTTGCAATATGTAGAAAAAATAAGAATAGATAGCATAAATCTTGAAAATTTAAGTAATGATAAAGTAAATTTTAATAACGGCAATAATTACGCTTTCTATAATACGGGTAAAAAATGGTATGGAATAAAAGTTGAATTTGGAGAAGATGTGGTAAAAATTCCAAACTTTTTGTTTTGGCCAGCAAGTACAAATAACGAATCACCATATGTAACTCAAATAGAATTTAAAGGCAATAATATTAACGAAATAGGCAATCATGCCCTTTCAGGAATAAGTTGCACTAATATTGAAATACCTGAAGGTGTAGAAAATCTTGGAGTACTTGCAGTTAGCAACTCACCAGCATTAAAATCAATTATATTACCTAATTCACTTATTACACTATCAGGTTGGTGTCTTGCAGGTAATTATTTTCTTGAAAAAGTCGTTATCGGTGAAAATATTCATTCATTAGAAAGTAATTTGTTCTATGGCGACGCAAATTTAAAACAAGTAATCATAAAAGGCGATATCAGTGAAAAATCTAATGTACTTAACATTTTTTCTAATGAAGCAACAAACATTACACTCTATGGAAACGAAACTGTAAAAGATTTCGTAGAAAGATATAACCAAAGCAATCAAAATCATCAAATAAATTATTTACCAATTAATAATTTGTCATAAATTTATTTAATACAAACTAAATAACTATTTGCATTTTTTGCTATTAGGTAAAAAGCATAATTAAGTAAACACATAAAACTAATAGAATAAATTTTAAAGGTTTATAATAAAAATAATAAAACAAAGTTGTTATTAAAACAATAATTAAAAAATCTTGATATAAAAGATTAAAATAAAAAATGCAACTAACAACTATAACAAAAGTGTATATTACTAAAAACAATTAGCCATTAAGGTTAATTGCGTTATATTGTTTAAAGAAAACCATGGGCTAATTCCGTGGTTTTCTTTAACAAAAAATCGCATTCAACATAAGTGTTCAAATGCGATTACTTTTGGCGGAGAAAAAGTTTTCCGTATACAGACTATTGCTGGCTGGCTAAATAACTAATAACATACTTATCAAGTTTTCTAATGTTCACATCTAAGTTGTCAATAAAATAATGGCAAATTTGATTAGCCAATTTGCTGTTAAGAACAATCTTTATCTCACATAAAATTTATTTAATTATTTTGTTAAAGTTAATTCATTGTCTTTTTCTTTAGTTTTCCTAATGCGTTTTTTAATTCCAGCAATAATTTTTTGTTGTTCTGCTCCTTCTTTAACATCAGCGTTGATTTCGTTTTGAACATGATTGTCTTTTTCTTTTTTATATTCTTTACAAATTATTGACAAATTTGGAACTTTTTCTGTTGGATAATATTTTTTATAAATATTTTTTATAGCATCTTGAAGCATTTCAACATTTGCGCCTTTAACTTCGGTAGCAAATGTTACGATTGGGTTTATGTTAGGAACTCCATCTTTTTTGTTTAATAATTCAGTGTTTTCAATAATTACATTTGCGTGTGCATTTATGTCAGCACCCTTTACATCTTTTGCAAATAAAATATTGTATTCTATGTCCTTGTTATTTAAAAAATATTCGCCATATGCTTTTACATCAACACCAGGAACATCTCTTGCATATTTATAAAGTAGTTCCTTATTTCCATTATTATAAATTCGGCGAGCAAGAGCGGTAACATCTGCCCCTTTTACATCTTTTGCAAATTTATAATTTAAACATTCATCACCATATAATACAATATTATTTTGAAAAGTTTCATTATAAATTCCAGGAATATCTCTTGCAAATAAATATTGATATTTTAAAACAGAAGACCTTGGATAAGCTATTTGTAAAGCAATGGGAACATCTCTTATTGGTCCTTCAAAATCAGAAAGTTTTGGAAAGCTTTTTGCTAAACTTTCTATATCAGCACCAGGAATATCTCTTGCAAATTTATAAATCATTTCATATTTATTGTAATTGTAATCATTTGCTTCACATTCTTCTATCGCCTGTTGATGATCAAGTATATTTACCCCTTTAACATTTTTGGCAAAATTATAGTTATCAAAAGCACTACCATAATTAACAATATACACACCAAAGATTTTAGGGTCGACATCTGGATTATCAATAAGATAATCGCAAATTCGATTAGTTAAGTCTCTATTGTGCTCTATCACATCCGTTCCATAATAACCAATATATATTTTATAATTAATAAAAAATTCACCATTAAAAGGGCCTTTTTCAGTAATATAACATTTAGCTTTTTCTGGAAAATCTTGTTCTTTTTTGTTCTTTTGTCCTTTTGATGTTCTTGAAATTAATCCCATAAAATCCTCCTAAAATAAATTATCTATAAACATATTAAAAATAATAAGAACATATTTATCGCACATAAATTTTATTATTTTTATTCCTATAATATATTAGTGTTTCTAATGATGAGTGTAACATAAAGCCACAAAATAGTCAAGATTAAAACAAAAAATATCAGTAATTTTTGTTAACAATTTTTAAAAATAAAAAAAGATACCTATTAATTTTGTCGAGTTTTTACGATTTACTAAATAAAAAATGCAAACACAATTATAAAATTTATGTTTATAATTCATAAAAAACTTAAAAAAGGTTGTTTCATATCTTGTAGAATTGCATGATACTACACTATAGTTGTGTATTACATGATAAATAATTGCGTTATGTTTTTCTCAAAAGTTTAGTTACTATTTCTTATGTTCATTAATTAGTCAAAATAAAATGCCACCATACTCACTAACATTAATAACATTGTCTTTTAAAATTCTTTAATTACTTGTGTGAAATTTTTTAAAATTTCATTCTTTCTATTTCTTCTTCTTAATATCTTAAAGGTTAAACTTAACGCACTCTTGTACTTTTTATAATACATAACAATTCAAAAACTGCGTTGCAATAAAAAAATACGCACCCAAATTTTTTATTTCAAGGGTGCATACAATTACGTAATGGCGGAACGCTTAACTTTAGAACCGTACCGCATAAATGCAACAAAGTATATCAAAAATATATATTTTTACGTAATAAAAATTATATTTATGTCAAGATATTGTTTACTTTCACTATAAATTAAACAAATTCAAGGTATTGCTAAAATTCTCCTGAATAATCATTAAATAAGCAAAACTCCTCAAATGTAATAATTTTCCCCATACTTTCCATTTTTTCTGAATCAATAATATTTTCTTTAAACATATTTGTCTTCAACCAACTTGAATCCCAAATATTTATTGGACTATACACAACTTTTGCTAATTTAGATTGAAAATTGCTTTCTTTTTTAATATCGATAAATTTTAATAGTGCTCTTTGCATCCAAATTTCAAAATAGGTGTTATTAGGGGAAGTTTTGAATTTGTTTAACAATTTATTAATTAATTTTTTAATCTTTGTTGAACTATTAATTATGTCAAATATTTTAGTATAAATAGTTGCAATCTGAGCGTAAGAAGATGGATTTTGCAACCAAATTGCACATAATATAGAACATATAGTTTCATAATTGTTTTTTATTTCAAAACTATATTTTGCAAAATCTTCTTTCGATAAATCCGTTAAAGCTTTTTTTAATTGCCCAGAGTTTGAATAAGTATCGCTAAAACTTTTTAAAATAAATAGTTTTTTTTGAAAATTAGTTTCTTGATCAAACTGCAGTTTTCTTCTTAACCAGAAAAGTTTTTCTTCTTTTACCGAACCATTTACAATATCTGAATATATCCCCGTTTTATTGGTATTTAATTTTAGATTTAAATCTGATAATATTGAGCTTAGTTCTTTTAAAATTATATTTATATCTTCTGTAGATTTTGTAAATATTCTATAATCATCACGATATCTTAAAATTTTATAATTGTTGATTTGTAATTCTTGTAATCTTTTAGATAATAATTTGTCTGCATAACCTAAGACTATTTCTGCTATAAAATCCATTAATAAACTTCCCTGAGGAATTCCATTTGTTTGGTCATATCTCATGCATTGAATTCTTCTATCGATTATGTTCCCTAATAAATCTTTATCCTTTCTATGTTCTTTTGCATATTGTTTTTCATGTAAAGCCCAAGCAATTGAATGAGTATATATACTTTCATAACAACCAACAATATCTGTTTTCGCCATAACATCAAATTCTAAAAACATATTAATACTTTGTTGCTCAAAATTACTCCACCAACTCTGTATGCTAGTTGCTTTTTGTTTTTTGTTTTTTAAGTCGATATAAATATCGCTACAACATGTAATTTTTTTATTGGCTTTAAATCCTTGAAATTTGTTTTTTATATATTCCCAATTTTCAAATTTTGTAATTTGATTTACTAAATCAACATACAATAAAGGATGAATTATTTCAAATGGTCGCCATGCGTAATTACCATCTTTATTTGAATAAAATTTATAATTTGCATTTTCAGTATTTTTTAAAGCTTCCCAAGACTTAATACAATTAACTAGTTCTTTTTTCTTTGTTAATATCATGTCTGCTTGGTTAAGTACATTTTTGAAAGAAAAATATTGCGGCAAATCAACATTACAATAATTTTCTTCTTTCATAAAAAAAATTTTAGCATCAGTGTTTGTTAATAAAAGTAATTTTTTCATATGTTAATTATAACAATTCCTCCAAAAACAAAATTAATATATTTATATTATATCATAAATGATTTAATTTTTATTAAAAAAATTGCAATTTGTATTTTATAAAATTTATAAATAAACTGTTTGTAGTTTGTTTTGTGAAGTTCCTTATATCTCTTTGCCTTTTGAGTGTCTTTTGTAGCATAGTTTTCGTAGGAGTAAACGGAAGTAAATATTGCTTAAACAATTTAATAATATAATAAATGTATTTAATAAGACTAGGTTTTTAACCTGGTCTTTTTTGTTGCAATCAATAAATTTTAATACAATATTTTCTTCTTTTTCGTTGACTCCTACTTAAAAATTAAAAATAAAACAACCTTCTTACCAAACAATGCTACTTCGCCACTTTCGCCAAAAGGCAAATTTATATAAGGAGGTTTAACATATGAAAAAAGAAAATGAAAAGTATTCAATAGAAAAATTGTATTTAAAAGAATTTCAGTTTTTCAATGGTGAATACGATATCACTTTTAACATTGTTGACATTAACACCGATAAAATGATTATCAAACTTGCAGTTACTAATCTTGGAAAAATCAGTGTTATTGAATACGATTTGAAAAGAGATAAAAACAACAATTTATACTTTGAATATGGTTGTCAATTTTCAAAAATAGATATTGACAACTTTGAAGAAATTAACGATTAAGGAGTAAAAACTATGAACACATTAGATGAAATTAAAATTGTTATTGGTTCTTGGGGCTCTTATAACGAATGTAACGAAAGAGCATTAGGCTCGAAATGGTTAACTCTTGCCGGTTATTCAAGTTGGGAAGAAATTGAAGAAGAACTTAAAAAAGAAGGCTTTGAACTAAATGGCATTGATGAAGAACTATTTATACAAGACATTGAAGGAATTGATGTTTATAACAACTGGGACTATGAACACCCTAAATATTTATTTGAAATTTTACAAGAATCTGGAGTGCTTGAAGATGCTTACAAATACGAGGTTATGCAAGCGTATCTTGAAATTAGAAGCTTTGATGAATGGAAAGAATTAGTAAACTCTCGTGGCAATCATTGGGACGATGATATTACCATTTGGAAAGGATACGACTGGGCTGACTATGGAAAAGAATACTTTGAAAACTGTTGTTATAACATACCAGAAAGTTTAATTGATTTTATAGATTTTGAAGCTTATGGAAAATACATAGGCGATTATAACGCAGAAGAATATGAAAACGGAATAATTGAAATTAGATAAGGAGGAATTATGAATAGAAAACTAAAAAGAATTTGTGAAAATCTTAACTGGTCTGTATGGGATTGTGATAAAGATATAGAATTACATAAATCTTCACCTGCTGGCGAAGACTTTTTCTTTACAGTAAATAAAGATAACTTTTTAAACGAAATTATTGAATATTCAGAAGATTTTGACGCAGATGAACACGCTGAAATGTGGGTTAAAAATATGCACTTTGTTAAAGGTGTTCCACAGTCAATTAGAACTTTAATAAATGATGCAGATGCAATAAAAGAAATGCTAGAAGAACTAGCAAATAAATTAAAAGGAAGTAAATAAATATGGAAAATTTAAGAGAAAAACAAAAACAAGAAGCTATTGAAAGAATGAAAATGCTTAAAATATATTCACAAGCAATTAAAGAATTTGAAAAAGAAAATGTCATCAATGTTAGCGAACATGGTGGCATTTTATTTTGGCTAGATGATGAGCAACAAGAAATG
>CALVZW010000033.1 GCA_944372675.1 uncultured Clostridia bacterium | reverse complement strand
AATCTTAATAATTCAAGAATAGCAACAACAAACGAAGCAACATAAGTTAATGCGGCAGCCTTAAGTACTTTGCTTGCCCCGTCAAGTTCAGTTTGTGTCATAAAGTTTCCGCCCTCTAACATCTTTAATGCACGCCGTGAAGCATCAAACTCAACAGGTAGTGTTATCAAATTTAATAAAACTGTAATGCCATAAAATATTATACCGGAATATAAAAATATAAGTCCAATAGTTCCACCACTTGTACTAAAAGCACCAAGCAAGATACCAATAAACACCAAAGGCCATAAAATAGTAGAGGCAAAGTTTGTTATTGGCACAAGTACTTGTCTAAATCCTAAAAAGAAATATTTTTCCTTTTTTTGAATTGCGTGTCCTACTTCGTGCATTGCAACACCTAATGCTGCAACTGAAGTACTATCGTAAACACCTTCTGATAAAGCAATGTATTTTTTCTTAGGGTGGTAGTGGTCGGTAAGATATCCATTTTCTCTGCGTAATTCAATGTCTTGTAATCCAGCCGAATCTAGTACCGTTCGTGCTAGTTGTGCCGCAGTCATTCCGTTTTCAGTTTCTACTTGACTATAAATGTTGTATGTTTTTGTAACTTTTGTTTGTGCATAAATACCTAGTATGATTCCAGGGATAATTAGCACGCCTAATAAAATGTATGTTAACAATTTTTACTCCTTATAAATATTAATATGTGTATTTACATAAATATAATACTTATATTTTACATAAATTGTTTGTTATTGTCAATAAATAAAGAACATATTAATTATTGAAAATTTTTCTGTAAACTTAATTAATGACAAATCTTAATTAAACTTTAAATTTAAAAGTGAAAGTTAAAAAGTTATATATTTATTGAAATATTTAAAGAATTTATACAAGATAATAAAATTTTAAAGGTTGAAAATTAGTTTTAAGGCATAAAATACTACATATTAGTGTATTTTTTAGCGGTTATATAATAAATCTATATACAATGCTTGACAAAATAATTATATTTTTGTTACACTTGCGATGGAGGATGTGAGTTATGGATACAACAGTTTTAGTAATTTTGATTTTACTTGGTATATTTTTTGTATTGTTTTGTATTTTTAGTTTTGTAAAATGGCACGCCAACACAATTACTAGATGGTTTAATTATAAAAAACTAGAAATTGACAAACCAATTTTAGAATATGCGGAAGTATTGCTTGCTGAAAGAGGACTTGCTGAAGTACAAGTTAAAAAAGTTGGTTTTTGGGCTTCATTGTTTATTGGAAACACTTACAACGCAAAGAAGAAACTGATTAGAGTTAGTTGGTATGCAGCAAGAAGGTCATCGGTAGTAACACTTGCACAATTATGCCGTTTGGTAGGGCTTGCACAAATGGATGCAAATGGTGAAAAGGGCATTAAATCGATTGAAGTTTATAGATGGTTAAATTGGTTGCCAATTTTATTGTTGCCTTTGGTGATTATTGGACTTATTGTAGATTTAATTGTTCTTGAAAAAATTGGAGTTTATACTTTGGTGTTTAGTGCTATAGGAATTGTTCTTACATTATTTACATTTATTTTGGCAATAATTTCAATAAGGGCGAATCGTAAAGCATATAACATTGGTCAAGAAATAATTTTGGGTACTGGAATACTCAATGAAAATGAAGAAAAGAAAATAAAAAAATTATTTGCTGCTTGGAAGCGTTTAGAAATCATTAATGTATTAATTAATGCGTTTGAATTAATTTACTTTGTATTTAAATTAATAATAGCATCACTTAGTATAATTGGGAGAAAGTAAATGGAAAATTATAAATTTTTAAGTAAAGGTGCAAAAACCTTTTCAGTTGTTACAAGTGTAATATTTTCTATAGCAATTTTAATTTTAGTTGTAATTGGGCTTATTGGTGGAAATTTCTTATCAATATCGGTAATAGGTTCAAGTGTAATTTTATTCTTTACTTGTATATTTGTTGGTGCAATGCAAATAAAGGTATTTAATGATTATAAAAGTCAAAAAAAATATTTATGTGCTGACGGCATATTTTACATTTGTTTGACAATTTTAGTAGCAATTGTGGCAATGTTATTTGTTACAATTCAAAATTCTAATATTGATATTAGATATTTTATATTTGTTTTCACTTTAGCATTTGCTGTATGGAAAATTATTATTTCAATTTTGGCTTTCAAAAATAAATATTTTAACGCATTTGCTGAATTGTTAATAGCATTGCTATGGTTAGCAACAGGAATTGGCGTTTTATTGACAATATTTAATGATTTAGAAAGCATTGGACAATATGTGTTGTGCGTTTCAAACTACTTATTGTGCCTATTAACTATATTTTACATTTTATATTCTTATGTATTTAAAAATCCTGATTATTTAATTACAGAAAAAGCAATTGAGTTATTTGAAAAAGAAGAACAAGAAAGGCAACAAAGATTAAACAGATTTAATAATGTGTATGTTGCACAGAACAATACAAGTAACAATGATTCAAAGTCTAATGATGTTGAATTAAAATTAAAGAAATTGCAAGACCTTAAAGAAAAAGGGTTCATCAATGATGAAGAATACGAAAAGAGAAAGAAAGAAATATTAGATATTGAATTTTGATGTATAAAATAAAAAACTGAATTGATTTTTTCAGTTTTTTTTTAATGATTTAATTTTAAATAACTAACTTTTTTAATGTTTATGAATTGTTAAAAATTTAAATACTCTTTGGCTTAATTTTATATATATTATATGTTTATTAAAAACTTTTAACTTTTATTTTATCATTAATTTGTTGTATTTTATAGTGAAGTTAAGACATTTTAAATTATGGCATAAGACATTAATTAAACAAATAAGTTATGCTATAATAAGTTGCTAATTATGTTATAAATAGTTAACTAATTATTTATTATGTAGTTAAAATGGTTAACTAATTATTAATTGCTTAACTAAAAACTTTGGTAGTACTGTACAAAATTAGAACAAAATTAGTATAAATGGGGCAAGTTATCCACATTTTATACACTTTTGTGGATAAGTTATCCACACTTATCCACATTTAAATATAAGTTATAAATTCTTAAATTTTAAAAATTTAGATTGTAAAAAAGAAAAAACCTTTCTTTATTGAAAGATTTTTTCTTTAGTTAGTAATTAAAGAAATTTTTAGTTATTTTTTTGAAATATATTCTTCATAAGTTTCCAATCGGTCAATAAGTTTGCCATTTTCAATAATGAAAAGTCGGTTAGCAATACTTGATAAAAATTCGTGGTCGTGAGAAGAAAATATTACTACGCCATCAAAATCAATAAGTGCATTGTTAAGTGCGGTAATACTTTCAAGGTCCAAGTGATTGGTTGGTTGGTCAAGCATTAAAAAGTTTCCTGCTTCAAGCATCATTTTTGATAACATACATCTAACTTTTTCGCCCCCTGATAGTACCTTAACTTTTTTTAGCCCGTCTTCACCAGTAAATAACATTCTGCCTAAAAAACTTCTTATGAAAGTTTCGTCAGTTTCTTTGGTAAATTGTCCTAACCAGTTTATAATGTTTAAATCGCAATCAAAGTATGAATTTTTGTCATTAGGTAAGTAAGATATTTTTGTGTTTGCACCAACTGCAATATTACCATCGTATTTTGATTCGTTTGCAAGTGCCTTAAAAAATGCTGTTACCGAAATATCGTCACCAATGACTGCAATTTTATCTTCTTTGTTAATTCTAAATTCTGCATTTGATATAACAACTTTGCCTTCATCGTTGTAAACAGTCAAATTGTTTGCTTGCATAACTTCTTTTGATAATTGTTTGTCTGTTTTAAAATTAACATAAGGATATTTTCTGTTTGAAGCCGGCATTTCTTCAATTTGTATTTTTTCCAAAATTTTCTTTCTTGATGTTGCTTGTTTTGATTTACTTTTGTTTGCTGAGAAGCGTTGAATAAATGCTTTAAGTTCAGCAATTTTTTCTTCTTTCTTTTTGTTTTGATTTTTCATTAATTGTTGATTGAGTTGACTGCTTTGATACCAAAAATCGTAGTTACCTGCATAAATAGTAATGCGTCCATAATCAATATCAACAGTATGTGTACAAACTGTGTTTAAAAAGTGTCTGTCGTGTGATACTACAATAACTGTGCCTTCAAAATTAATCAAAAAATCTTCCAACCATTCAACTGATTTTATGTCTAAACCGTTTGTTGGTTCGTCAAGAAGTAAAATGTCAGGTGTCCCAAACAATGCTTGTGCTAACATTATTTTAACCTTTTCACTTTCTTTAAGTGTCTTCATTTCACTGTAAAGTATGTTGTCATTAAGTCCTAATCCGTTTAATAGTTGTGCTACTTCGGTTTCTGCATCCCAACCATTCATTTCTGCAAATTCTGCTTCAAGGTCGGCTGCACGCATCCCGTCTTCTTCGTTAAAATCGGGCTTAGCGTAAAGGGCATCTTTTTCTTTCATTATGTCATATAACTTTTTGTTGCCCATAATTACTGTATCTAAAACAGTAAAATCGTCATACTTAAAGTGGTCTTGTTGTAAAACACTCATTCGGCATTTTTCATCAATTACAACATTTCCTTTGTAACTGTCAATCTCGCCTGACAAGATTTTTAAAAATGTTGATTTGCCTGCTCCGTTAGCGCCTATTATGCCATAACAGTTACCAGCAACAAATTTTAAATTGACATCTTGGAATAATAACTGACCGCCAAATCTTAATTCCAAATTTGATACTGTAATCATATTTCCTCCAAAAAAAATTATAATAAAAATTAGTAAAATATTGTAACATAGTTTTAAATTTTAATCAAGTACTTGTTAACTTAATTAATGTTAATAATTTAAAAAAAAGTTTTAAATAATAATAAATTCTTTTCTATTAAACAATATTTATGCTATAATAGAAAAATAGAAGTAGGTGATGTATGAAAAAAGAATTTTACAATGTTAATAAATTTGAAAATTTAAAAGAAATTAATAGTAAAGTAAATGCGGAGGAATTCCACAAACAAAGAGTTGCATTTTTAGTTGTAAATAATGAAATAATTTTTCTAAAAAATAGTAGCAAATCTCATTTGGAATGGGCTAAAGAATTAGGAATTAATATAAACGATTTTAATGAGTTGACAAGGGGCTTTTATAATGACGGTAATATAGTTTTTTACAAAGGAAATTTTGACTATGATGATAATGTAATAAATGATGCGAAAAAATATGCTATAAAAGTTAAAGAATATTGTAATATTGAAAGTGCAAAAGTATTTGTCGGTGTTATAATTGGAAAAGTTGGGGAAAAATGGCCACCTAAGAAACTAATTTTTACTTTGTGAAATAAATTACTATCTATAAAAAAAATAATGAAACTTTTTTCTTATATATTGATTTTATATTTTATAACATTTTTTCTCAAATAATAATTTTTTAAATTTTTTTTATTAAAAATTGCTTGCTTAAAAAAAGATATAATGTTATACTTAATCATAACAATATGGAGGAGAGAGAAATGCTAAAGAAAAATAATAGGGGGGGGGGGGGGTATTAAGTTAAATAATATCAACACAGTTGATATTAAAGACTTTAAAAACAATGAACGCAATTTAACGGCGAGTTCTCAACAATTAAAATTTAATCAAACAAGAAATTTTAGTGTAACAATGTTGGTATTAAACTTAATGATGTTTTTAGTAATGCTTGTGGTCGGAATGACTTACGGGCTTTTGTCGGATTCAAAAACAGCAACAGGGGTAATAAGTATTGAGATGCCACCAACCGCACGTAGGAAGTGGAAATCTTTATTATGATATTGCAAGTTCAACAATGTACTTAGGTGATGATAATGCAAGCAATGCAATGAGCGCTAATACAAACAAGTCTGCAAAGGTAATACTAACAGATACCGCAAGTTCAACAAGTGCGTATGTGAAAATAGAATTATCACTGTTAGGACAAGAAAATATACTAAATTTTGATAGCACTTCACCAGTAGTATTTTCTGATAATACAACAATGGTAAGTAGTGTCCAAAATGGAGTTATAACATTAACAAGTGGAGCGGTAGCAGAATATTCATATTTATTTTTGGACACAATTTTTTCAAAAGTGAGATTATCAACCGAAATAGTAAATGCATCAATGCAAGTACAAATAACAGTTTCATTAAATCAAGATTTTAGCAATGTAAAAACAACTGCAATATATTATAACTTTAATAGTTCAAAAATGAAAGTAACTGTAACTTTGCCTAGTGGTGAAGGATACATTGCAACAGCAATAACACAAAATGCAATAGTAGGGCAAGAATATGAATTTACTATAACATTAAATGCTAACTACAATAATACACCGCCAACAGTAACTGTCAATGGTCAAATATTACAAAGCACTAATATATCTGGAAATGTGTATACTTATAAAATTTCTGAATTATTAGAAAATATAAATATTGCTGTTACTGTTAAAGAAGATACAACTCGCACGGTTACTATTATTGATAACGAATATCCTGAGAAAAGTAAACAAGTGGAAGTTCCGGTTAATTCATATTTAATATTTCAGTCTTCTAGTATTTACTATGCCTTAGGTGAAACGCAACCACTGAATTTGATATTTGATGGGATGGAAAATAGTTGGATGGTGTCTACTATTACATTAAATGGAGAAGATATGGTTCGTAGCAAATATTATCTTGTTGCGGAAGATGTTGAATTAATTATTGTCGGATATGTAATGATGCCTTAAATTATTTATAATTTGTATTTAAAAATCAAGCAAATAAAAATGTTTAAAATTATAAAAAAAACATATAATAAACATAAAATAAGTTTATTAGCAAAAAATAAATACTTATTGACAAATAATAAATTTATGGTATAATATTTGCAAAGGAGATTTATTTATGATTTCAAACATAGGATTAAAGGCAACAACTGAATGTGTTTCGCAACATCCATTTATTTTAAGTGAAGGGGAGCATATTTCACATGTGTCGCCAAATATCTTGGTTGAACAAATGCAATTTTACACTTTAAGAAATAAAATTACTGATGGTATTTTAGACTTTGATGCTAAAAAGCCAGTTAAAAAAACTTTCTTCAAATATTGGAATTTTTATGGAATGTTAAGAGGGGAAAGTAGTGTAATTGAAGAAGCAATTCAAAAAGGTTTGCGTTTAAATTACGAAGTGCTTTATAAGGAAGTAGATAAATTTATTGAAAATGATGAATATGATATTAATTCAGATTTTTTAAATAATTTTGAATCGTTAAGACAACTTAGTGAAGTTAAGTTAATTGAAAGCAAATTGCTTGCATTATTTGATAAGGAGATTCAAAGAGAAACTGATACCGGTTCGGTGGCAATTTTGCAAGGTATAACTTCAACAACCGATTTTATTTACTCAATGTATCCAACTGGTTTACCTTTGTTTACTGATATGATGAAAAATATTAGTTCAGTCAATTTCTTTAAGAAAGTTGAAAAGGGTAGATTAATTTCAAAAGTGGTTGACAAGACGAGAGAAGAAGCATTAGTAGAATATTTGAACATACCAACACAGTTGCTCGACCAAATGTTTGAAGTTACTAATGATGTTGATTTGTCAAAAGAAGATGTTGAAAATCTTGTTGATTCAATTATTGATTTTGTTACTAATTTAAATGATTTAAATGAAGCATATGCTGATGCATTTAAGCAAGCAAATACGCCAATAGTTGACAATGAAAGTCAAACTTATGAAATTAGTGATAAAAAGAAAGAAGATGATTACAGCATAATGTAATTAAATATAAAAAATATTTAAATAAAATTTTAAACAAAACTTTAATAAAAATAATTATTTATTTAAAAGGCTATGGTAATTTTGACCATAGTTTTTTTTTTTTTGAAATGATTAAAATTTTATATATTTTATTTACATATTAAATAATTTTAATATTAAAATTTTTTTACTTATTTTTATGTTTTAAATAAACTAAATGATATAATATAAATTTATTTAATATGTAAATTTGAATAAATAAATTGTCCATATTTAATTCTAATGATACTTGTAGAAAGTATTTTGTCTATTTTTAGTAAAAATGTCAAATTTTTTAGTAAAAATGTCGAAAAATTGCTATAAGTGTTTGACTAAAAATTTTAAAATCATTATACTTAAATTGTTTAATAAAGTTAAAATTTGAAAGATATAAATTTGAATATTTACTTTATTTAAGGGGTTTTATTTAAGTTAAATTTGTTTTTGTAACGGATTGCAAATATAAAAAATAACTGGAGAAATATTATTAAAGAATATGAAAAACAAAATAAAGACTAATGAAAACACTTCAAAGGTCAAATTTGTTAACAAATCAAAAATGATTTGTAAATTTTTTGTTTGTTGTTTATCATTTGTAATTTTAATCGTGTGTTGTTTAACTATTTTTAATTATACAAATAACACACAAACAAGTTTAGCCGAAAACAATTTATCTTCGAGTATCGTAGTTGATGCAGAAAACCATACTAATAATTTTTTTGATAATGGACAAGGGGATGGATTAAGTAGTAAAACGGCTTTTCAAATAAGTTCATATAATGATTTAAGCAAATTAGCAAATTTAATAAATAGTGAAGTCGCTGATAATGTTATTAATGGTAGTACTACTTTTAGAAATGCTTACTATAAACTCATTAATAATGTATCTAATGAAAATGCGAATGAAAATTGGATGCCAATAGGTGTTAATTCAACATATTATTTTAGCGGGAATTTTAATGGGCAAGGATATACGATAAAGTTAATTGCAAGCAAAATGGCTAACTCAATTTCTGGAGGTGTTTTTGGTTATACAAAGGGAACAGAAACTACAAATTGTGTGATTGAAAACATATGCGTTGAATGGGTAGGAGAGATTAACATTGTTTCAACTGCTTCCAATGTTACTTTTTATTATGGTGGCGTTGTTGGAATTGCAAATGGTTATACTTTAATTGATAGTTGTTTTACGGAAAATTATTCCATAAAAGCGGAACTATCTTCAGTTTGTTATGCTGGTGGTATTGTAGGAAATGTAATAACTTCTACAATTAAAAATTGTTATTCAAAAAATGTTAACATTGATGTTACAACTATAGTTAGTTCAAAACCTGCTTACGCAGGTGGTATAGTTGGAAGACTTTATACAAAATCAAGTTTATCAAATTGTTATTTAATTAAAGGCAAAATTAATGCTGAAAACAGTGTAACCAACTTAAGTTATGCAGGCGGTATTTGTGGGGCTATAGCAAGTAATATAGCAAATTGTTTTGTTTTACTTACTCAAGATTGCGAAATAAAAGGTGGCGGTGATAGTGGAAATATAGTTGGAAACCGTAATGTAAGCAATACTGTAAGTTATTGTTATTACAATTTAAATGATAAAACTGAAAATAAAGGGAAATATGTAAGCACATTAAATAATTTGTTGGTGTTAAAAGATAATTTAAATTATGACGAAATTAAAAACAATTATATTAAAAAGAATAGTACTATACCTTGGAGCGAAATAACTAATTCTTGGGATTTTGTAAAAACTTGGGAAATTGATGCCGATATTAATGATGGTTTACCATATTTAAAAGTTTTTTATGGAAATGTAACCTTTGACCCTAATTATGTAGGTTTAAATGAAAAAGTGGAACAATTTAAAATTGGTCAAGAAATTGTTTTAAGTGGTGATATGTTTACAACTAACGGAAGTGATAAGATAAAGGGTTGGTTAGTAGATGGTGATAGATACAATGTTGGTGATACAATTACTGTAAGCAATGGTATGGTACTTGAAGCAATATGGGGACAAGGTTGTAGTGTCAATTTTGAAATATCAACAAATGTAGGTGTGATTATTAAAATTTATAAATCTGATACTGAACTTCAACAAGTTTTTATTGATAAAACTGAAAATGCAAATTACTACAATTTTAATTTAGACTTAGAAAACAATAAAACATATAAAGTTGTAATAAGTGCATTTTACACTGCAAACATAACTCTTGAAAACGAAATTGAAAATAAAATTACTTTGTATTCGAATGTTTTAACAATTAATACAGAAGAAGCATCAAGTTTAAATATTTTATTAAAAATTGTTAGTTTTTCAGGAAACAATGGAGTAATCGTATAAAAAATAAAAAAAGTTTTGTAATTAAATTATAATGTTAAATAGATTATAAGTTTTTACTATAGCAGTTAAAATTATAAAAATTTTCTACATATATGTATATTATTTGACATTTTACGCAAACTTATTTATAATTATTTTATGGAAAGAAGTGAAAAATTAGTTGGAATAATTCTTACAATAGTAGCAATAGTAATTGCAATCGGTGGAATTATAACTGTGTGGGCAGTTGCAAATGCACAAAAACAAAGTGCACCTAAGTTTACAATAACTTTTAAGGCTGATGAGCAAATTGTTAAAACAATAGAAACAAGCGGGAATGAAATATTAAGTTTGCCAACAGCACCAAACAAAGTCGGCTTTACATTTGAGGGCTGTATCATTGTATTTTGATGGCCAAGAAATACAGTTTGAAAATGGAATTTACATAAAGGCATATCAAACAATATCACTTACTTACGATTTAACAAATGTAAATGCAAAATATTTTTCAACATATTTTGGCGTTGATAAAGTTATTCGTGATAATGTTAACTATGGCGGACAAGTAAATGCAACCGTAAATATTTATGTAGATAATGTTTTAGTTTATCAAAAAACAAGTATTAAATGGAAACAAAACTACAACTTCGTTGCAATTAAATTAAACGGTAACAATACTTCACTTAAAATAGAAGTTGTAGACACAACAGGACAGGGCGGTTTAGGCTTTGGGAGCCCATCACTTTATGTGTAATAATTGTTTTATGTATAACAAAGAAACTTGCTTTTTGCAAGTTTTTTTGTTGGCAGGGGGTGCGTGAGTGTGTAGGGCGGTGAAGTGTGTAGGGTGGAGTGAGTGTAGGGCGGAGTGTGTAGGGTGGGATTTTCCATCCCCCCTACGACCCCCTAGGACAAGGAAAATCTTCCTTGACCTGTGGAGTTTTGGGAAGACAAAACCAAATTTTGTGCGTTTGCACTTTAAAACTTTTGTCTTTTGCTTACCGCAAAAGTCCAAAGGTTAAAGGGTGTTGTATGTTCTATTTGTAGTTATGGAATAAAATGAAATTTTAGTAAGTTGAGAAAAAATTTAAATGAGTAGTAAATAGCAAGTTTTTTTATGTATTAATTTTTTATCAATTCGTTATTTATTTATTTATTTATTTATTTGTTTATTGCAAGTAGATAAATTTAGTGATAAAAAATTTTTTATTATTAATTTTTGCGTTAAGCAAAAAATAAAATAATAATAAAAGTTTTTAC
>CALVZW010000032.1 GCA_944372675.1 uncultured Clostridia bacterium | reverse complement strand
GGAGCAACCCCAAGAATAGGAGTAAATGGCAATTGGTTTATTGAGGGAGTTGATACGGGCTTACCTTCGCAAGGTACGACTGGAGCAACCGGTAGCACTGGTGCTAGTGGAGAAAATGGTTACACTCCAACAGTAGGCGAAAATGGAAATTGGTATATTAATGGTGTTGATACTTTACTACCAGCACGAGGTGAGCAAGGCGAAACTGGGGCAACAGGCGTAACAGGAGCAACTGGCAGTACAGGTGCAACTGGTGCGACAGGTGCAACAGGAGCAACTGGGCAAGACGGTCAAGATGCAACAAACTTTACTACAACAAATTTAAGTGCAGTGCGTTCTGGTGGAATGACTATGAATGTACAAAGAAATGGTACAGCATTGCCAATGAATGAAATTCATTTAAATAATTTTACTGCAAATGAAAAAGGTGATACATTTTCTGTAAAAGAAACAGGTGTTTATCTAGTAGGATATCACATTAAAACTTGCGAACTTACAAATATGAAAGTAAGAATTGCAAGAAACAATACAGCACTTTCAAACAGTGTATGCTCATCCACAATGCCATTGTGTGATTACAATTTGTCAACAATTGCCCAATTAAATGCGGGCGATACCTTGCAGTTGCAACTTTACGATTTGGATAATGAAAAAATTTCACTTCACGACGAAATGAGTTCGAATTTTTGGTTAGTGCGTTTATTTTAAACGAAACTAAATAATGAAAAAGCAATTAAAGAATTTAATCTTTAACTGCTTTTTTATATTGTATTTTATTAATAAGTTGAGTAAAGAAAGGCAGTGAAAATAATATGATGACTGCAAAACTTAAAATTACACTAAAAATAATTGTAGTCAAAACATTCCAATCGAAAAGTGAAATAATTAAATAAATTAATTCAATAAAAGTTATGTGAAATAAGTAAATGCTTAAAGTTCTTTGTCCAATGGTTGAAATTGAATAAAAATGTTTACCTTGTGTTGATTTTACAGGCACTAAAATCATTACTGAAAAACTGCAAGCAATTGCTAAAACGAATGCAAAAATTCGTAATATAACATCGCTAAATTTTGCGTAAGGTATTGAACCATAGAAAAAGTTAATGGATAAATAAGAATTAAGGTAATATAAAAATGCAAATGTAAATACAAGTGTTAAAATAGCACAAAATTTTGTAGTTAAATTTTGGCTTTTACTTATTAAATTAATAAGATAACTTTTATTTTGTCCTAACATTTTTCCGAGTAAGAAAAATGGGTAAAAGTAAAAAATTCTACTGAGTGATAATACTGAATTAATTACAGGAATAAATCCTACAAGTAAAGCAATTATAAAGGAATATAGTATATGCTTTGGTTTAACTATGGTAATATATTTAGTTGTAAATAACCAAATTGGCAGTGCTAAAACAAACCACATCGCCCATTGTGGTTTTAAAACTTCTGTTAAAAAATCACTAAAATTTTCAAAGTAAATTTCACGAATAAAACTATCATATATAAAAATTAAATAATTAAATATGAAATAAATTAACAGTAATTGTATAATTCTTTTTTTATTATATTTTGCAAAAATTCCACAAATTAACACAAACAATGGCATATGAAAAGAATAAATAAAAAGGTAAATAGATTTTATTAAAGGATTGTTTGTGTATTTTTCTAAAAGATGACCTAGTACAACTAAAAATATTAAAACATATTTTAAATAGTCAAAATACGCATACCTTTGTTTGCTTTGTGTGTTTTCCATAGAATTCCTTTTTTATGTCTAACATTATATCATTCTATTATCTGTTTGTAAATTATTTTTAAAAACAATTTATTTAATAAAAATTATAATTAATAATAGTTTACATACTATATTTTTTGATTTAGTTAAAAACAAAAAATTGTAGTAAATAAATATAATAAAAAATTTAATAATTTTTAAAATATTATTGTATAATATTTTAATTATATAAAGTTTAAAACTTAAATTAAAAAAAAACTACAACAAAACAAAAAATAATTAAAAATGTAAATTTAAAAATAAAAAAATAAATAGCATTTTTTATTTGTATATAATTTTTAATATGTGATATAATGACATATTGAATGTGTAAAGGAGATTTTATGGAAAATCGTATTGTAAAGGTAAAAGGTAGACAAATTTTTGATTCAAGGGGTAATCCAACGGTTGAAGTTGATGTTGTACTTGAAAATGGCGTAATGGGACGAGCAAGTGTTCCTAGTGGGGCAAGTACTGGAAGCAATGAAGCGGTGGAGTTACGAGATGGCGATATTAAACTTTATGGGGGGAAAAGTGTATTTAATGCAGTAAGTAATGTAAACAATGTTATTTCAAATGCAATTTTGGGTATGGATGTTTTAAATCAAAAACAAATTGATGACACTTTAATTAATTTAGATGGAACAGAAAATAAGTCGAAATTGGGTGCAAATTCAATTTTGGGTGTATCGCTTGCGTGTGCTAGGGCGGGAGCAAAAAGTCAAAATATGCCTTTATATAAATATGTTGGAAGTGGTACAGAATTGCCCATTCCTATGATGAATATTCTTAATGGCGGTAAGCACGCAGACAATTCGGTTAATATTCAAGAATTTATGATAGTTCCTGTTGGTGCAAAAAGTTTTGAACAAGCAATGCAATTTTCAACTGATGTTTATAGAAATTTAAAAATTATTTTGCGTGAAAAAAATTTGTCGTGCGGTGTGGGTGATGAGGGCGGTTTTGCTCCTAACTTAAAGCACGATGAAGAAGCCATACAATTAATTGTTGAAGCGATTGAAAGGTCAAATTTGAGATTATATGATGATGTAGCAATCGCATTAGATGTGGCAAGTACTGAAATGTATAATGAAGCAAAAAAAATCGGGAAAGAAAATTGTTACTATTTTTGGAAAAGTGGTAAGATATTTGGTTGTGATGAATTAATTAAATATTACGAAAGGTTAGCAAATTCTTATCCATTAATAAGTATTGAAGACGGAGCAAGTGAAGAAGATTACGACACTTGGAAATTATTAACTCAAACACTTTCACAAAAAGTGCAACTTGTGGGGGATGATTTATTTGTAACAAACCCTAAACGCATTGCAATGGGAATAAAGCAAGGAATTGCAAATTCAGTACTCATTAAACCTAATCAAATTGGGACATTGACTGAAACTATTGAAGCAATTAATATTGCTAAAAATGCAGGGTATAAAACTGTTATATCGCACCGCAGTGGCGAAACTGAAGATGTAAGTATAGCAGATTTGGCTGTTGGGCTAAATGTTGGACAAATTAAAACAGGTGCACCTTGCCGAAGCGAAAGAGTGGCAAAATACAACGAGTTATTGCGAATTGAAGAAGAATTGAAAGGATAAACTAAATGGAAAAATTATATTGTAAAACAGTTAACAATGATAAAATTTTACAAGACAAGGTGTTAGAAGTTGAAGATTTTAAAAAGGATAACTTTTTTAATGTTATTGCCTATGTTTGTGAGCAAATGGACTTATCAACACCTGTAATTTTAAATAAGCATTATGAGCAAATGATTAAATTTAATCATTCAGTGTTTTTGGCTAATGAATTTTTGGAAGATGTTGATTTTAAAAGATTTATTGTTGAAAGATTTGACGATGATGAAAATTCTAAGCAAGTGTTTATGTATGACGATTTTTAAGTAAATAAGTAAAGTAATATTAGTAATATTGATTAAAATAGTAATTTTTTGTCCATAATCACATTAGGTGAATTATGGTTAACAGGAACAATAACATTTCAATTCAAAAAATAAAAGAAGAAATTGAAAAATTGAAAGGGCAAAAAATAAATATGTCTGTTAATCAAGGCAGAAAAAAATATGTTAACTTGCAAGGTGTTATACAAGACACATACAATTCAATTTTTGTAGTAAAACTCATTGATAGCAATGAAAAAAAATGTTGCGGGGAAATAACTTCACAAAAAAATGCTATTGAATCTTTACAAGAAGTTATTGAAAGTAAAGCCACTCAATATGTAAATATTGAAAATGTTGAAGTTAAAAATAATAATGTGGATAACACCCGCCGTGAACCTGAAGAGAAAAATGATTTGTATGACTATCCGCCAATACTTGATTGTAAAAAAACACAAAGTATTGACACTAGAACTTATAGTTATATTGATATTTTGTGTGGAAATGTGGATATTGATGGTTTTTTATCTAAGTAAATAACTAAATTTAAGGCAAAGTTTGTAAATACACTAACTTTGTTTTTTTATTTGTTATGTTAAGTTTATATTTACTTATCAAAATTTGTAAAATGAAAACTTTTATTAATTTAATAATTAATTTTAAAATTAATTTAATAAATATTGTTTTTAATAATTTTTTTTAATGTTAATTTAAATGTGAATTTAATTTAAAATATATAGTGTAAATAAAAAAGTTGTTTTTTACCTTTGTTTGTATTAATAAAATAATGATATAAAAATATTTTTCAAATAAATTTTATTTGTCATAAATTTGTAGGCTTATGAATATTGTATTATATGAATGCGGAGGAGCAAAATGGCAAATAAACCTAACATAAATACAATTGATGCAGTATGCAAAATGGATGTAATAACCAAACAAAAACAAATTGAGTGTTCTTGTTTAGCAACAAATTCAAAAAATGTGCTTTCAGTAACAGCAAGTCCTGTTTTGGAAAAATGCGAAAAGGAAGGCAAGTTTATTAAGTTAGAAGGTGTTGTATACACCAAAATTTTATATGAAGACAATGAAAACGCAAATTGTGTGATTGATAACAAGTGTAGTTTTGCAGAAATTATTGATGCTGGCGATAATGCGGGCGAATTTAGTTGCATTTGTGATGTCAACTTGTGCGATTTAGAGTTTTCGCTAGTTGGTTCTGATGAAATTAAAATTAATGCAACACTTAACTTTGAAATTTGTGTTTTCAGGGAAAATCAAGCAAAAATTGTGGAAAGCGATGGCGAAGATATTTTTGTTTTACCTAAACAGGTTAAAATTACAACAAATCTTTGCAATAAAAAGGAAGAATTTGCACAAGGATATGAAGTAAATCTTGGGAAAAATGTTGCTAGGGTGCTTGATTGTTATTCAACTATTAGTCAAAAAGATGCAACTGTTGAAAATGGTAAAGTCATTTTAAATTGCAGTATTAATAATATTGTCGTATATGAAATGGCTGACGAAAACTTGACAATTTGCAATGCAGTAAGTTCTTTTGATTTTAATCATTCAATTGATGTTGAAGGTTGCAATACCGATTGTAAAGCAATGAGCAAAGTTAATTTGCTTTCTGATAAATTGCAAGTTATATGCGAAGAAGTTGATGGCGAAATGTTAGCACAAATTAATTACTCAATTTTAGCACAATGTATAGTGCTTAATGAAACAAGTGTTGATAGTATTGTGGATGCATACAGCACAAGCAATGAAATTACAATTACAAAATATGAACAAGGAAATGTTGAAATTGCAGGGCAAGTTAGCACTAATGAAAAAATTGATACTAATTTAGTGCTTGACAATGAAAATAAAACTATTGAAAAAATTTATTCATATTCTTGTAATTCAATAGATTTAACAAAAGTTATTAATGAAGGAAATTATGTTTTGGTTGAAGGGGTTGCATATTGCAATATTATTTACGAAAACTTTGACCGCGAGACACAACTAAAAGGTAATGCGTCAATTGTTGCTGAAATGCCTTTTTCAACAAAAATTCAAATGACTGATGTAAGTGAAAATGACATCTTAGTTGCAAAAGCATATCCAATGGGTGTAGATGTTCGAATTAAGCGTTCACAAGAGTTAGATGTTTTAGCCGAAGTTAAATTGCAAGTAACTGCAGTTCGAAATAGCAGTGTCAATCTTGTTGAAGATATTGAAATTGGCGAGCCAAAAATGGTAAATGATTGTGCTTTAAGTATTTATCTTGTTGAAAGCGGAAAAACTTATTGGGATGTAGCAAAGCAACTTTCAATTAACATTGAAGAATTGCAAAATCAAAATGTTGATGTACAATTGCCTAGCGAAAATTTAGAAAGAATTGTTTA
This sequence comes from uncultured Clostridia bacterium, assembly GCA_944372675.1. GTDB lineage: Bacteria > Bacillota > Clostridia > Christensenellales > UBA1242 > CAKVOD01. The sequence goes on along the minus strand of CALVZW010000032.1, from coordinate 5,408 downwards.
TTATAAACAATTAGTATAATTATATTAATATAAACAAAAAATAGCGAAAACAACTTATTGTAGTTAAAAATTGTTGTTATAGTGCTATTTTTTTTGTAGTATAAGGTGCTTTTTAGTATTGTAATAATCAAATTAGTTATTTAAATAAGTTATTAAAAATCTTTAATTAATGCTTACAATTTAATTGCATTAAATAAAAAAATTCAAGATAATGTTTCTTGAATTTTTTTTGTGCTAAAATATTTTTTAATAATTTACTAATAAAGTTAATTAATAATATCTAAAACGACTTCACGAGCAAGCAAAATGCCAGCAACTGATGGCACAAAAGCATTGCTTGAAATTACATTGTTTTGTTGAGTGTCAATAGGTTTTTCAGTTGAAAATAAACATTTTACATTTGAAATGTTAAGTTCTTTTAATTGTTTTCTCACTAATTTAGCAAGCGGGCAAGTGTGCGATTGTGATATGTCATCAACTTTAAATAGCATTGGGTTTAATTTGTTACCCGTTCCCATACAAGTTATAATGCGTGTGTTAACTTTTTTACATTCTTTAATTAAAGTGATTTTTGCTTTAATATCATCAATAGCATCAATAACATAATCAAATTGTGAAAAATCAAAATCTACATTGTCTTGTGAAAAGTTTACTTTTTGAGCATTAATTTTAATTTGTGGGTTAATATCTAATAATCTATTTTTGCAAACTTCAACCTTATCTTTATTTAAAGTGCTGTGTAAGGCAATAAGTTGTCTGTTAATATTTGTTAAATCAACTGTATCTTTATCAACAATCGTCATTGTTCCTACACCACTTCTTGCTAAAACTTCGGCACAATAACTGCCAACTCCTCCAAGTCCAAATAAAGCAATATGACAGTTATTTAGTTTGTGAATTGCGTCATTTCCTACTTGTAAAGTAAATCTATTTAAAAAATCTTGCATTTTTTCTCCTTATTTATATTTATATTAATAGTAATTTTAATATAAATTTTTATAGTTTTATTGTTGTTTGCTTTTACTACATTGTTTAAATTAAAGTATATCTAAGTTAATAACTATTACAATAAAAATTAGTTAGTTATAAAATTATTTATCTAAATTAAAAAGTTTTGTTGCATTTTTGTTTGTAATCAGAGCAATTTCTTGTAGGGGCAAATTCTTTAATTGTGCTAAAGTTTGTGCAACAAAAACAATGTTATTTGGTGTATTGTTTTTTGCTCTACCGAATCCACTTGGGGACATTGAAGGGGAATCGGTTTCAAGCAAAATGTTTGAAAGCGGTACAAATGTTGCAACTTTTTGCAAATTAACATTTTTTTTGTATGTTAAATTGCCAGCAAAAGATAAATAAAAACCCATATCAAGCATTTTTTTTGCATTTTCAAGTGAAGAAGAAAAACAATGTATCATACCTTGTACATTATAATTTTTAATTATTTCAAAAAATTTGTTAAAACTATAACTGCCAACTAAATGAACAACTATTGGAAAATTCAGTTCTTGTGCTAATTGTAATTGTTTTTCAAAAGTATCAACTTGTAAAGAAAAATTGTCAAATCTATCATCTAATCCTATTTCGCCAATACCAACAATTTTGTTTTTGTTTTGTTTAATAAAATTTTTTGTTTTTTCGTTATAATCGCTAAAGTATTGCGGGTGAATTCCTAAACAAGCAAAATAGTTTTTGTTAGTTTCACAAAGTTTTAGTGTGGTTATTAAGTTATCTTCTTTGTATGAAGCAATTATTAGTTTTGAAACATTATTTAAGTTTAAAGTGTTTAAGTTGCAATTTAAATCAAATAAATGTGCGTGTGCGTCAATGTATTTAATATTGTCCATAAATTTATTATAGCACATAAAAATAAATTTATTGCCATTTTTTATTTAATAGTTTAAAATTTTATTATTGTTTAATGGGTAATTTCGATTAAATGCGACAATTTTTTTAGTTTAATATTGACTTATTGTAAAAATAAATGTATAATTAAATAAGGAGAAAATTTATGCCAACACCAAGATATTTAAAAGGTAAAAAAATAGTTTATAGAAAAACAAATTTATTTGATAAAGGTGATGACCAATCAAGAGTATACAATACTAACGGTAAAATATCACATGTTACATTGCTTGCTACAAGATTTACAAGAAATGAGTTGCAAACTTTTAAGCAAAAAAATATTAACATTAGAGATTATCGTTTTGCAATGTCGCCAAACTTGACAATACAAAATTTATCGAAATTGGGTTACAAGCCTGAATTTAATTTTGTTTTTAGTGAAGAAGATTTAAAACAAATGTTGGAAACACCAAAAACAATAATAACTGAAGGCAGTTTTAAAGTTAAAGATATTTTTGAAAATAATTATGATATTCACAGATTTTATTTGTTAGCACCTGATTTAAAAGATAGTCAGTTACCTGTAGTTTATCGATTAAATGTACAAATTGCTCAAGATGGTAGATATAGTGCTGGATTACAAGCAGTAGTTGGCGGGTGTCGTGATGGTGCAGTAAATTTAATAAGAGTTGATTCTCCACACGAAGTTTATGGGCAAATGGAAGATTATTTTATTGATAAGCCACACATACATTTAGCAAAACCATTTAAGCCAAATACTCGATTTGAAACAATGCAAAAGCAAATGTTAGAAAATGGTGCTGATTCACTTTTGGATGCACTTAAAATATTAATGGAAAAAACAAACATTATGAACAAGATGTCGGGGATTAATGAATCTAACATCGTAGCATTATTGGGAATTTTGCAAAATGACAAGATGCACAGATTGGCAAAACCAATTAATGCTGAAGTACTTATGGAAAAAATTAAAACTACAGAAGTTGAAAATGCTGAATTAAGAGAATATGTAAGAAATCATAAAACAAGAGATGTAAATATTGGAGATTTTAAAGGGACAATATAAGATTATGGAAAAGATAAATTTTGAAGAATTTGAACAAAAAATAAAAGAATGTAATGCACAACAATTTTTAAATTTAGTAAAAGAATTTGATGAGTTATGGAATAAAAATCTTTTTGAAAATGAATTTAATTACAAATATGGACACGAAAAATTTTATGATGTAGTTGCTGAAAGAATTGTTAATTTTAAAGTGTATCCAGATAAACTACACAATATTTTAGTAAAAAATTTAAATGCAAAACAGGTTGTCTTTATTGCAAAATCAATTGAATTAAGTCAAGAAAAAATTAACGACTTTCAAGAAAAAACTATTGCTGATAAAGATGTTGAAGAAAGTATAATTTTTTCACAAATTAAGGGTGCAGATATAAATAAATTACAAAAACGAGTTTTACAATCTGTTGAGTATGAAGATTATGTAAAGTTTGTAAAAAATGTTCCAAATGCAAATGTTGGTTTGTTTAAAAATAGATTATATGAAGCATTTAAAAGGACACAATCATTAAAGAAACAATTAAAAATAAAGAAAGTTTTTAATGAAATATCTAAATATGATAATGCTCAATCAATGAGCAAGTAAAAAAGATAAAACTATTTTAATAAGTTTACAAAATTTAAATTTAAAAATTAATTATTTCAAAATATTGTGCTTTAAACAAGAAATATGTTAGTAAATAATTAATTTTTTTTGATTAAACTATTTTAATTATTATTTAGTTACTTATTATTAAAAAATTATTAATACTTAATGTTGTAAATATTTACTTTTATTAACTTTTTACAATAAAAAAGCCAACAAAATTAGAAAAAATCTAATTGTTGGCTTTTTTGTTAAATGTAAAATAAAAATTATTACAAATATTTATTTAATTTTTACGAATTATTGTTAACATTTAATGAATTAATTTGTGTAGATAAATTATCTATAATTGTTTTAATTTCATTAATTTGATTTTGTAAAGATTGTACATTAATTTTTAGTCTTTTTTCAAGTTCGCTAACGAAATCTTGTATGTTTTCAATTTTAATATTAATATTATTCATATTTATTCCTTTAGCAAATATCCACATATATATTATATCATATTTATTTTTCACTTTCAATGAAAAATAACAAAGCATAAAGTAAAGTAGTGATTTTGTAAAAAATTAAATGATTTTTATTGTTGCAAAAAAAAGCGGAATATGTTATACTTAAAGCAAGGAGAGTGCTATGGCTAAGGCAGTTGAAAAGGAATTGTCCCTTGAAAAGACACTACAAGCGGACAATTTAAAAAAAGAAAACAATGACAATGTAAATGCAAGTGCAAAAGGTGAAAATGCCTATAAATATAAAAGAGAAGATTGTGAAACAGGATATCTAACAGACCCGTTAGAAATAGAAGAATTTATACGCAATCAACAAATTGATATTTATCAAAATGCTTTACTTGGCGATTATGGAAGCGATGGCACTTACTATTTGCCCGATGAAATTGCCGATGAACTTTTAAAAGCACGCAAGGTTATAACTAACAATTATGAAAATTACATTTTTGCACAAAGTATAAAACCTATTGGAGAATATGGCGTTGCAAAATTTTTCATAACTGTATCAAAACTAGAGAAAGGACTAATTGCCACATTAACTTTTGTTGAGCCAGTGCATAAAATGAATAAATTAGTTATTAATGCACAAGCAGTGCAAATTAGCACATATAGCGGTGATATCGGGGAACAATTTTATTATGAAATGAAACAAGAATTTAACATTGTTGATGACGATTTTGTAGTGCCTAGCGATGAAGATAATTTTAAGTATTCATTAAAGAGAAAGAAACAACGCAGTAGTGTTTGGGAAGAATCTTTAAAAGGAATTGAACTTACTGAAAAAGAAATTTATAATAAACGCATTGAAGTGTTAAACAAGTTAGATAATGAATATTCAAAAGGCTTGCTTGATTTAATGAAAGGTGAGTTAGCAAAAAAAGGTGCATTTTTTGATAATTCTAAAAATAGATATACTTGTTTAAATCAGTTACTTGATGAATGTATTTCAATTATGTCAGGAAGATTTCCTGATTTGGAAGTTATTGCATTAAGAAAAATGCGAGAAGTTACAGCAATTTTTGCAAATGAACAAAAAACTTTAATTGATGTTGCTAAAGATAAAGTTCTTGCTAAAAAATCAAAGGAGATGGGAACTAAAACATTCTCATCAGGCGGACAACGAGAAAGTGGTGAAAGGGCAAAAGACGAATATAAAAAGTCTCGTACAGTAGCGGGTTCATCATATACAAGCATAAAAGATGAAAATGTGCTTGATAAGTTGGGCGATATAGGCGGAATTAATCCAATACAAAGTAATTTAAGCAAGAATGCACCAATAAATCAAAGTGTTAATGATTTCCTTTCACGAATGAACAAAGGACAATCAAAAGAACGAAGTATTGATGACGGTTTAAGTAGATAATAGTTAAAATTTTAATAATAAAAATTA
>CALVZW010000031.1 GCA_944372675.1 uncultured Clostridia bacterium | reverse complement strand
TTTGGACAACTAAAATTAAAACAAGCAATATATTCTAAGGGCAATTGTGTTGAATTACAATTGCTTTTTCCCGATAAATTTGGTTCTTTGACGGAACAGGAGAAGGAAGAAATATTAAATTATGCAAACGAATTTGTTGAAAATAAATATAACATAACAATAAAATACAAAAAAAGTTATGTTGATGAAGAAGTTGTTTGGGCATTTTTAAAGCAATTTTTGGAAGAAAATTTAAAATTTGCAGATAATTTATTGAGTAAAAATAGCATAGTTGTAAAGAAAATTGACGAATCTTTAGCAACACAACAAAATGAAAACTATGATAATTATGAATTAATTATTAAAATGTCAAAATCTCTTTACACTTATTTTAAGGAAGATTTAATTCATAAATTAGTTAATTATTTACAAGCAAATATTTGTGCTAATTTTACTATAACGATTGACCCTACAGGCACGGAAGAAGATTTACAAAAGGTTTTAAAAGATAACGATAACAGGCAAACTGAACTTGATTATTTGCGTGATGTCTCAATTAAAGAAGAAGACAAATATTATCCATTTGAATTAAAAGAAGAACTGATTGGGCAAATACCTGAAAACTATGCAATACGACTTGACCAAATTCATTCGGATAATGGAAAAAGTATTATTGCTGGGACTATTAAATTTTTTAATGAAAAAAAATATCCAGACAAAAAAGATGAAACTAAAGAAAAGACGATGTATACTTTAACCGTTGAAGATTACTGGGGCAAGATGCGATGCGTATATTTTACTAATCAAAACGCGATTGAACAAATGCAAAAACTAAAGGAAGGAGACCAAGTTGCAATTATGGGAGATTATGACACATACAATGGCAATTCGTCATTTATAATAAATTCAATAGCGTATGCAAACTTACTTGAAAAGCCAGAAGAAAACATAGAATGGCGAAAACCATTTAATGAATATTTAGTGGTAAAGCCAGAAGAATATATTGAAATGTCGCAATTATCGTTGCTTAAAGAAGAAGAAAAAGAAGTGTCGGAATTTTTACAACAAAATGATATAGTTGTATTCGATTTTGAAACGACTGGGCTTAATGTTGATGATTCCTACATTCTTGAACTTGGTGCGGTTAAAATACACAAAGGAAAACTTACTGAAACATTTGAAACGCTTGTAAAACCACCTGTAAAAATACCGAAAGAGATATCGGAGTTAACACACATAACTGAAGATATGGTTGCAAACGCACCAACTTATGAACTTGTTTTAGCAGATTTTTACAAGTTTACTAGGGGTTGCATTTTATCGGCATATAACATTGATTTTGATGCAAAATTCCTTGAAAAATACGGTCGTTCTATTTTATTTAATTTTGACAATGAAAAAATTGATACGCTAGTTTTGGCTCGACAAAAAATTAAGGGATTACCAAACTACAAACTTAAAACTGTTGTTACTCATTTAAATGTCGAATTAGTATCTGCTCACAGGGCTTTAGATGATGCTGTTGCGTGTGCTAAAGTTTTTCAAAAATTAATGTAGGTAAGTGTAGGGTGTGTAGGGTGGTGTTGTGTAGGGTGGGATTTTCCATCCCCCCTACGACCCCCTAGTACAAGGACAATTGTCCTTGACCTGTGGAGTTTGTAGAGTAGTAAAAGCAAAGTTAGGTGCGTTTGCACTCAAAACTTTGTCTTTTGCTCTCGCAAAAGTCCAAGTGTAAAGGGTGAGCATGTGTTCTATTTACGATTAGCACTAGGCGGGAGTGGGTGAGTGTAGGGTGGGATTTCCCATCCCCCCTATGACCCCCTAGTACAAGGTCAATTGTCCTTGACCTGTGTAGCCTTTGGAGTGTAAAAGCTAAGTTTTTTTGCGTTTGCACTCGAAACTTTTGTCTTTTGCTACTGCAAAAGGTCAAAGATTATGTAAAGGGGCGTGTTCTATTTGTAATTATTAGGAAAAATATTATACAAAAAAGTGATTTTAGTAGTGTATAATATTTTAATATTGTGCTTGTGGTTTTATTAAGGACATAAATTTAGTGATTTAAAAGTAATTTATTCTTAATTTTTGCGAAAGCAAAAAATAAAAATAAAAAAATTGGTTTTTACGCATAAAGTAAATTTTATGCACTTACCAAACTCCATAGGTCAAGGAAGATTTTCCTTGCCGACTAAATAGGGAACGGGTAGTTCCCTTAGATAAAAAACAACACTTAGTACTAACTACAAATAGAAAAAATAATAGTCTTTACTGTTGGACTTTTGCGGTAGCAAAAGACAAAAATTTTAAGTGCAAACGCACAAAACTTTGCTTTTACTTTCCATAGGCTCCACAGGTCAAGGACCCTGTCCTTGCTACTTGCGGGTGCAGGGGGATGGGAAATCCCACCTGCAAAAAAAAAAGAAATTGTTAAATTGTTTTATGACTATTGACAAAATTGGTGGCTTGTGCTACAATTTAAGCAACTAGGAGAGAAAGATGAATAGAATTTATTTAGATAATGCTGCTTCGACATCTGTTTCAAATGAAGTATTGAATGAAATGTTGCCATATTTTACAAATATGTTTGGTAACCCGTCATCATTACATTATTTTGGAAGAACCACTAACGAAGCATTGGATGTATCGCGTGATAGAATAGCAAAAGCAATCGGTGCTAAGCCTAATGAAATTTATTTTACAAGCGGTGCGACTGAATCTAATAACTGGGCATTGCTTGGAATTGCTGAAAAATTTCAAAATAGCGATAAAAAACATATTATTACTTCACAAATTGAGCATCCATCAATTCTAGAAACTTGTAAATATCTTGAAACAAAAGGTTTTAAGGTAACTTATTTACCTGTTGATAGCGATGGCTTAGTAAGCATTGCTGAATTGTTGCATCAATTAAATAGTAACACACTATTAGTTTCAATTATGACTGCAAATAATGAAATTGGTACAATTCAAAACTTAAAGGCTATTGCTAAAACTGTTAAGGAAAAGGGCGTTTTATTCCATACTGATGCTACACAAGCAATAGGTGCAATTAATATTGATGTAAAAGAAATGGGCATCGATATGCTAACATTATCTGGACATAAAATTAACGGGCCAAAAGGAATAGGTGCTTTATACATTGCAAACGATGTTGAAATTGCACCACTATTACACGGCGGACACCAAGAACGAAATCTTCGTGCTGGTACAGTTAATGTTGCTGGGGCAGTTGGCTTAGGTAAGGCGTGCGAAATTGCTTGTCGTGATATTATTATTAACAGTCAAAAACTACGAAGAATGAGAGATTACTTTGTTGAACAAGTTATGAATAAAATACCTTATGTTAAACTCAATGGGCACAAATTCCAAAGATTGCCAAATAGCATAAGTTTATCGTTTGGTATGGTTGAAGCCGAAGCACTTATGATGATGCTTGATTTACAAGGCATAGCGGTATCGGTTGGGTCTTCGTGCAGTTCTGGGTCGGTTGAGCCATCACATGTATTAAAGGCAATAAAATTGAGCCCTGAACTTGCTGCTGGAACTATTAGAATCACAATTTCTAAAAACATTACAAAAGAAGATATTGATTTTGTAGTTGAAAAATTGGAAGAAATAGTTAAAAAGTTAAGAGCAATATCACCTTTGACAAAATCTAGCATAGGAGAATTTGATAATGTATAATGAAGATATAATGGAAAGATTCTTAAATCCGCGTTACGCTGGTGCGCTTAGGGGTGCAAATGGCGTGGGATTAGCAAAAGAACCGAATACGAAAGAAACAATAAGATTATATATTAATGTTAATGAAGATGCTGTCATTACAAATGCAAAATTTAAAGCATTTGGTTCACCTGTTGTAATTGCACTTGCCGATGCTTTATCGCAAATGATAATAGGTATGTCAATTGTTGAAGCACAAGAATTAAATGAAGCACGCTTAATTAATATGTTTGAAGAAATACCACAAGAAAGAATTTATGCTGTATTTTTGGCAATTGATGCTCTTAATGAAGCCATTGATGACTACGCAAAAAAACTAAAAAGATTGCAAGAAAAATTGCTTAAAGAAAGTCAATTACAAGAAAGTAAGCAAAACGATAAAAAAGAAGAATTGCAAAACAACGAAAATGATGCTGAACAAAATGTAATGTTTAACATTGACGATTATTATGAATAAAATTATTTTTTTAGCATTAATAAAGTTAAATTTAATAAAGTTAAATTTTAAGCATTAATAAAAAAGGACTTAATGAATTTAATTCATAGTCCTTTTTTCGTTAAAATTTATAGTTTTAAGTTTGTTTAATAAGTAATTGCTAAAAGGGTAGGTTTATTTTATTTGTTAAAGAATATAAAATGAAGTAATGAGATATGCTAAAGTTATCGCTACAATTAAAACGCCAAACGAGAAATAAAGCCATCTTAATTTTTCTTGCTTTTTAGCAAAACATTTTATTGAAAGAGTTATACCCATTATGAGTAAAGCACCTGCTAAAAATCCTGTTAATACTTGTGCGCTTAAGTCTTTCATATAAATTGTGCCGTCAAGATAAAGGATATCTGCTAAAACTAGAACTATCCAGTTAAAAGCAACACTACCAACAATACTTCCTACTGCTAAATTGAAATTCTTTTTCTTAATAAATACTGCTGAAGTTACAATTTCAGGAAGCGAAGTTGAAAGTCCTAAGAACAAAGCACCTGCTAAGTTTTTGTCAATAATATAATAATCTGATAAAACATTTGTAATAAATGAAAGGGCTATTGAACAAAGTATTAGGGCAATAGAACACAATATAAAGAACCAAGTAAGTTGTTTAACAGAATATTTGCTAACTGTTAATGTGTCCACGGTATGAGTTTTTTCGCTACCACGATTAAGTAAAAGCATAACAGTGTAAATTGCAACGACAATAATTGATATTGCATTAACATTGATTGCTGGTATTACAAACGCAGTTGGTACAAAAGCATTGATGAGTAGTAATATTGCAACTACAAGACTTGCTATTGTTGTATTAAAAAACTTTTTGCTAACATCGCCTTCAACAAATTGTTTGGTACTCAATGCAATAAAGAATGCTAAAATTGCTAAATTTATTATATTACTTCCTAAAATACCGCCAAATGCTAAAGATGGTTGCTTAATGAAGCAAACCGATGCAATAGCGGTGAATAAATCGGGTAAAGAAGTAACAACCGCAAGCACAAGTCCGCCTAAAAATACACTAGATATTTTTGTTCGTTTGTCTAATTGGTCAAGAATACTAGATAAAGAAACAGCACAAAATATTACTAGTGCTGTTACTGCTATATATATTAATACTAGCCACCACATAATATCTCCTAAATAAGTAATTTATTATAGCATAAAAGTCTTTTTAAAACAACTAAATATATGTATTAATAATGTTAATGGTTAAATTTTTTTAATGTTTTATTTATAGTACTAAATATTTTTTATTAAGTTTTTTGCTTACAATGTAAACATTTAAGAATAGGGCAAAACAATTTATAACATAAAACTTATATTACAAAATTAAAAATACTATTTATTATAGTAATTTTTATCATTATCATATAAAGCAAAAAATTATATACTTTGGTATAAAAATATAAAGTTTATAATAATTTTTTTAAAAGCAAAAATTTAATAATTGCTAAATTTTAAATGAACAAAATAAAATATGAAATGTAATTTTTAACTAACTATAAAGTCTTTTCATTTCTTTTTCCATTTTGCCTAAAATTTTCTTTTCAATTCTTGAAATATAACTTTGAGAAATATTCATCATATCCGCAACTTCTTTTTGCGTTTTTTCATCAACGCCATTGAGTCCAAAACGCATAAGCATAATTTCTTGTTCTCTTGGCGGAAGTTTTAAAATTACTTGCCAAAGTAATTGTTTTTCAACTCCATTTTCAACCGATTTGTAAACTATATCATAATCTGTCGCTAAGATGTCGGACAAAATGAGTTCATTGCCGTCTAAATCGGCATTTAGTGGTTCTTCAAGCGATATCTCGGTTTTAATTTTTTTAGTTTTGCGTAAAAACATAAGTATTTCATTTTCAATGCATCGAGAAGCATAGGTTGCTAATTTAATGTTTTTGTTGTTGTTAAATGAATTAATTGCTTTAATTAAGCCTATACTACCTACTGATATCAAGTCTTCCATATCTACATTAGTATTATCAAATTTTTTGGCTATGTAAATTACAAGTCTTAAATTGTGTTCAATTAAAATTTGCTTTGCGTTTTCATCACCATTGCTTAGTTTATCAATATATTGTTGTTCTTCTTCAGCGGATAGTGGGGCAGGCAGTTCAGTTCCGCAAACATAAAAAACATAGTCTTCAGTGTTTAAGAAAAGTTTTCCTTGAAATAAATTTTTGATAAAGTTTAAAAATTTTTTTAAAAACATAAAACACCTCAATTAATTAAATTTGTACTAATTATTGCATTAAATTCTTGTTTGTTGTCAAAATCATATAATGCTATTCTTGCATTAAGTATCGTAGTTTTATTTTCAACAATCATTTTATCAACAAGTATTGTATCAAGTATTTTAGTGCCTGTAATTGTTTTGCACATCAAATTTTCATAGGTTGAATTATTGCAAAAATCAATTTGTCCAAAGTTTTTAATAAAATCTTGTTTGCTTAAAAAAGAAATTGGTAGTTTTGTTTTGCCGTCAATTAATTGATTACCGCTATCAATTAAAGCATTGAGTTTAAGTTCTTTACCTTTGTAAAAAATACTAATACTAATAAAGCGTTTTTTTAATTTTATTGTTGAATAAAGATTTTTGCCCAGAATGAAAAATATAAAAATTGCAACAATAATAAGCGAAACAGGAAAGTCGTTAACATAACTTATTGTCCCATTAATAACTTTTGTCGATTGTACAAAACCTTGAAGCCCATAACAAATGCCACCGAGTAAAAATGTTAAGAAGATGAATGATAAATATGTTAAAAAAAATTGTTTAAGTTTTGTAAAACTAAATGCAACATAAACTAAAATAACTCCCATTAGCAACTTGATTAAAAACAATATTATGTTTGTAATATTAATAAAAGGTATAGCAAAAGCAAATCCTACACCTAAAACACACGCAAGTACAATACGAACTTTTTGTATTTTAAGTTTAAGAATTTTCGCTACACTATAAAAAATAATAAAGTCGATAATAAAGTTATCTAATAAAACATATTCAACATAAACAATCATAATTCATCTAAATTTAATTTTATCACAACTTTTTTAATTTTTTATTACAAAAATTATCAAATTTATTGGTTTAAAATGATTTTTTGTATATTTTAGTCGCATTTAATAAATTTTACTTTAATTATACATTTGTAGTTTTTCTACTTTTAACGGGAAATGCTAGATTTAATTAAAAAAATGAAATTCAATAAATATGTTAAAATAAATTAAAATTAAATAAACCGAAATTAGATAAAAGATAGAAGTTGTTAAAAATAATAAGTATAATTAATATAAAAAATATTAAAAATTATATAAATAAAAAAATATTAAATAAAAATTAGATATAATGGAAAATTTTGACAAAATAAAAAAATTATGAATAAAAAAAGATATTTAGGGCAAAATGTCATTATTAAAGGGGTAATATATGACATCAAAAGTGGTTTTATGTGGTATTGATACAAGTAGATTACCAAAGTATACAGCAAAAGAACAACTAGAAATGCTAAAAAAGATACAAAGTGGAGATAATAGTTTAAAAACAAATTTCATATATGGAAATTTAAGATTAGTATTGAGTGTAATTCATAGATTTTTACCAAGGTATCCAAATGCTGAAGATTTGTTCCAAGTTGGATGTGTGGGGTTAATAAAAGCAATAGATAACTTTGATTTAACATTAAATTTAAGATTTTCAACCTATGCAGTACCAATGATAGTAGGGGAAATAAGAAGATTTTTACGCGATAATAACTGCGTGAGAGTTACAAGAAGTATGCGAGATTTAGCCTATCAAGCACTTAAAGTACGAGATAAACTTGAAGGGCAACTTAATCGTGAACCAACAGTTGATGAAATTGCAAAAGAGTTAAATGTTGAAACAAAAAATGTTTCTATTGCTCTTGAAGCAATAGCAGAGCCGATGTCATTATATGACCCAATTTTTAGTGATGAAAATGATGCCATTTCACTTATGGAGCAAGTAAGCGACGAAAGTGAAGCACATTCAAAATTTTCAACATCTGTTTCAATACGCGAAGCAATGAAAACACTTCCTAATAAGGAAAGAGAAATTTTAATTATGCGTTATTTTATGGGAAAGACGCAAATTGAAATTAGTAAAGATGTTGGTATTTCACAAGCACAGGTAAGTAGATTAGAAAAAAATGCTTTAAATACTGTTCGTCGTGCTTTGTAAATAGTAATAAAAATAAGGTTAGTTAATAATTTACTGTTGTAAAATTAACTACGATTTAAACAAAAAATTATTTTGTATTTTTTAAATAAAATAAAATTTGTAACCCATAAATTTAATACTTTAAAAACTTTTGTTTTACTTAGTAAGCAAAAGTTTTTTTTACATAATTATCGTATTATCATTTTATAATAGTTAATATTAAGACAATTTGTAAAAATTAAAACAAAAAAATTCAAACACCTTCATATAATATTTTAAAATTATTTTGAGTTATTTTGTAAAAAAGTTGAAAAATTTTGAAAAAATTTGTACTAAACATATTGTAATTTGTTTTACAATTTGATATAATACAACCAAAGGAGAAAGAGATGTTTTGGGATGAAGTTGTTTCACTATTTACAGAGATGAACCTTGTTCCTGCAATTTTATTAATTATTGGTCTAATCTTCTGCATAGTTGAGATATTCATACCAGGGTTTGGTGTTTTTGGAATAACTGGTTCAATATTGCTAGTTGGCGGTGTTGTTGCAAAAATGCTTTACGGTGGTACGGTAACTCAATTATTTGTTTTGCTATTTATCATTGCAGTTGTTTTGATAATTATGTTTGCAATAGCAGTGTGGTCGGCGAAAAAAGGGCTTATATCAAAGTCCCCGTTAGTTTTAAAGGAAACGGCATTGCCAGAAAATTATGACCAAGTTGATGTAAATTTACTAAAACTTATAGGCAAGGAAGGGATTACTACAACATTGTTTAGACCTCAAGGTGTTGTGCAAATTGAAGACAAATTTTACGACGCAATATCTGTTGGGGAGTATCTTGAAAAAGGTACAAGAGTAAAAGTAGTTGAAACACAGGGCAACAAATTATATGTTCAAAAATCTTAAAACATAAAAAAAGGAGAAAATTATGATTACAACATTAATGGCAGGTTTGCCAACTTGGGCTTGGTGGGCAATAGGATTAGGTATTGTTGTTATACTTGTTATTGTTACTTGCATATTATGTCCCGTTGGAATTTGGTTTAGGGCATTAGTATCGGGTGCACACATATCTATTCTTAGATTAATTGGTATGAGATTTAGAAAAGTTAATATTGGACTTATTGTAAACTCATATATTAGTGCAAGAAAAGCCGGACTTAATTTAACAGTAAACGAACTTGAAGCACACTATATGGCGGGCGGAAATGTAGATAATGTCGTTGCGGCATTAATCGCTTCACACAGTGCAAAAATACCTTTGTCAGTTGACACAGCAAAGGCAATTGACTTAGCAGGTCGTGATGTATTGGAAGCAATTAACAACAGCGTTACACCAAAAATTATGGAATCTGATACAATCGCTGCAATATCAAAAGATGGTATTGAATTGCGTGTTAAAGTTAGAGTTACAGTTTGCACAAACATTAGTAGATTAGTTGGTGGTGCAGGTGAAGATACAATTTTAGCGCGTGTTGGTGAAGGTATCGTTACAACAGTTGGTGCTAAAAACTACAACGAAATTCTTGAATGTCCAGATTTGATTTCAAAAACAGTGCAAGATAAAAACTTGGATGCAGGTACTGCATACGAAATTTTGTCAATAGACGTAGCGGATGTAGATGTTGGTAAAAATGTGGGTGCACAATTAAAAATTGACAGAGCAAATGCTGATAAGCAAATTGCACAAGCAAAAGCGGAAGAAAGACGCGCTATGGCTGAAGCATCTGAACAAGAAATGATTGCTCGTACTCAGGAAATGAAAGCACAAGTATTGCTTGCTGAATCTGAAGTTCCTAAGGCAATGGCGGACGCATTTAGAAGCGGTAAATTAGGCATTATGGATTATTACCGTATGCAAAATATGGTAGCCGATACTTCAATGCGTAACTCACTTGCGGGAACTACAAGTAAAACAGCACTTGAAGCACCAACTCACGATGGTAAAGATAAAAAGAAAGATAAGAAAACTGATGATGCTGAATAATATGTTTTATTAAACAATCTACAATATAAAACATTGTAAATAAAATAAAGTAATAAAATATAAAAAGTGAATAAAAATAAAATAACTTTAAAACTAGGCTGTAGAAAAAATTAGTCAAATTTGTAAAATATTTTACTTAATATTTGTTAGTATGTAAATTTTTGCATTTGTAACTTTAAAATTTCTATGGCTTTATGTTTTTGTAATTTAAATTTATGATAAGGGAAACATTAAGATTTTTTAATGAGGTGAATAAATGGCAACAGAACTTTGGATAATAATAGCGATAGTAGCACTATTTTTGATAATAGTCTTTTCAAGATTAGCAGTGAAATGGAAACAAAAAAGCAAGCAACCTAAAGCAGAAAAGCCAAAGAAAGAAAAAGTAGTTAAAGAGAAAAAAGTAAAAGAAAAGAAAGAAAAAACTGAAAAAGAGCCTAAACCAAAGAAGGAAAAGAAAGAAAAATATAACGATTTTATTCGTCCTTCCGATGTTGCTTGGGC
This sequence comes from uncultured Clostridia bacterium, assembly GCA_944372675.1. GTDB lineage: Bacteria > Bacillota > Clostridia > Christensenellales > UBA1242 > CAKVOD01. The sequence continues at coordinate 868 of CALVZW010000031.1, read as the reverse complement.
TAAATTGAGAGAAAAACAAAGACTTGAAAAGGAACGAAAGGAAAAAGAAGCACAAGAGCGTGCTTCAATGCCTGCTCTTGCTGAGGGCGAAAGCGACAATCCAAATTTTGTTGACGAAAGTGGCAAGGAAGTTGAAGAAAAAGTTTTTGAAAAGCCACAAGGTTTGACAACTGAAAAAACAAGTGAATTGGCTGAAGAAATAAAAAATTTATCACCAGAAATGAAAGCATTGCTTTTTGGCGATGTATTAGATAAAAAAACTAAATAAAGATATTTGAACATTGTTTTACAACAATGTTTTTTTTATTTAATTTGGTATTAAAGACTAAACTACTTAATATTATATTAAATAGAGGGAATATGGAATATTTAGACTTTTTAAAAGCAAGCATTGATGAACTTGAATTTAAGTGTTATTTTTGCAAATCGTACCTTTATTTAATGGGCATTAGGGGCATAGCAAATTTTACTGATAGCGAAATAATTGTTTACCTTAAAAAGAAAAAATTTTCAATACAAGGTGAAAATTTACAAATTGAAGAATTATCAAAAAATGCAATAAGAGTTAAAGGTAGCATACAAACCTTATCAATTTTAAAATAAAGGTGAAATATGAAAAAAAGCAAAATATCTGTTAAAGGTGCAAATTTACAAAACTTTTTAAATGCCTTGCAAAATCGAAAAATTGTTGTTAAAAATTTAGTTTTAAATGATGACAATTTAATTTTTGAAACTGATTTCAAAAATACAGATAAAATTGTAAAATTATTTAATAATTCTAATTATGAAATTAAGATTTTAAACGAACCAAAATATAAAAACAACAAAGAATTTATTTTAAAAAATCTTGGAATTTTAATTGCATTAT
>CALVZW010000030.1 GCA_944372675.1 uncultured Clostridia bacterium | reverse complement strand
TTTTTCATAAATTTGTAAAACTTTGTCGCTATAATTTTTGTTTTTCTTTTTCTTATCAATTAATTGCATAACAGTTCTTTATCATTTTAAAATATTATAGCAAAAATTTTATTAAATGATATATTAATTTTTTTAATATATCTTTTTAATAAGAAATTTATTCTTTACTATCTTCTTTAAATCTTAACTTATCTAAATCAAAGTTTTGTGTAAAATTGTCATTAGCATTGTAATAATACAAGTTAGTTTCTAAATCACGAGTTACACCAATACGCGTATATGAAAGGCTATCGCAAGTTTGTAATATTCTACATACATTTGCTAGTGCATATTTGTCATTTTCATTAAATGTAGTACCATATTTTATGTTAAAATTAGTAGTTAATTCTTCGCAATAATCTATAAGGTTATAAAGCCCTTGTGGCTCTTTTTTTACATAGTATTGCGTTGTATATTTTTGCGACTGCGTACTAATTCCCCATATGAGATTTTGATATTGTAAATCAATCTTACATTCATTAAAAACTTCTTTATAAATTGATTTTCTTATTTGCAATATTTCTTGTTGGCTTTTACCCATTTTTTCTGCATTTTTAACTGCGTCTTTATCTATATCGTGAACAAGCATTGTAAAACGAATAAAAGGCTTTAAATGCTCTGGTACACTCAACGAAAATGCTTCGTCAAATGCTCTTAACACACTTTCTGTATGTTGTCCAATAGTGAACCCTTCCCAGACATGAGCATCTTTTTTTAAATACTTACTAAATACACTTTGATTATTTTGTGTAAGATTTTTAATTATTAGTTCTGGTTTATCTTGTTTTAAAATATCTAACAATTCACTATCATTTGTAAAGTTTTTTACTTTATTTGCAAAATGCCCATAAAAATCAATCAAATCTTGTATTCTCTTTCCAGCAGTTTTTTCATCTTCAACTTTTTTTAAATCAAACAAAACAACTGTATCTATTATTCTATTTAATGTTGCAGACATCACTTCTACCGATGACCCGACAATTTTTAAATCAGATAAAATTGCTGACAAAAATTTTGAATTTATTGGATAATCATTTACATCATTATTAAATCTAACTAAATTATTATTATCAAGATAATTAGTTAACAAGAAATTCCAATAACCTAAACACATTAAATTTCTTGTAGTAAATGCGGATAAATATTCTTCAACAACATTTTTATCTAAGTAATTTGCATTTTTTAAACAATACTCATTGTAAATTTGTGATATGTCATTTTTTGAAAAAAAGGTAGTTTTTTTATCATCAACATAATTTTTAACTATTTGATTTAATCCTTCAAATGCGTGAAAATCTTCAAATTTTAAAGGAACAACCTTTGTAACAGATTCCCTACCACAGCATATAATCATTAAATCGTCATAAGTTACTTCACCTGCAGAAATAAGTTTTGGCAAATCTACATTACGATTAATTATTAATGCCTTTTTAACTTTTGGCACAATACGATGTACTTCGGGTTTAGTTCCACGCTTTTCTAAAGACCGCTCGTATGCAAAATCAAATGCAACATCTTGAGAACTTGTGTAAAGCACCGATTTTGAAAACACATTTGCATTACCGGTTGCATTTCCACCATTATTAAATTGTGGATTAATTTTCCATTTTGTGCCATCCCCTGCCCGTCCGTGATATACTTTTAAATCCGACATTGGTATTAGCACTTTTAAATCAATTAATTTTTTAACCACTTCATCAAATTCGTTTTTAATATTATCCATAATTTCTCTCTTAATATAATTTTTATAATTTATTGTTAAAATTCTTATTTTCTATAAAGTAAAGCAATTAAACTTTTTTCGAACTAACAATTTAATAAAGCAATTTAAATAATGAATTATTTTATATTTTCTTTTATTTCTTTATTATATGTTAATTTTTCTTTATAAAAATCAATTTCTTGTTTGCTTTTTTCTAATTCTATTTCATAATTTTTTATAGTTTCATCAATTTTATCAGCATTGCTATAATTTATTTTGCTTAAATACAAATTCATTATTCCCAATGGTAGCAAAGTAATACTTGTTGCAATTTGAATTTCGTTAATTTCTCCTTGTAAGAGATTGTAAACAGAAACTGGTATACATACACAACACAATACCCCTAATGCTGTTCCTCCAGTATATTTACATACTTTTCCACTTCTTTGACTTTCTTTCTTCTCTTTTTCCCAATATGCAATTAATTGTTCATATACCTGTTTATTTGAACAAGCAATTCTATATTTATTTTCCAAACTCTTTTTTTCATCAATTAAATTCATAATCTTAATCTCCTTTTTAAGTATAGCAAACTATTTAATTTTTGTCAATGCTAACTAATCGGGTTCTATTTTAATCAAAAGTATAAATTTATTAAAAATTTTTAATTGTTTTATAAAATTTGTTTATTCATAACATAAAAATGTTAAAAATAACTACTCACTTGAGTAGTTATTTTCTTACTTTACTAAATATGTCTTGCACTGTTCTTAATGGTGAAATTTTAAATGTTGTACGAGATAGTGGCCCTGAAATGAAGAAACATTCACCAATATTTGCTGTAACTATACTATCTTGTTCGTCTTGGTTAATTTCACCCGCATTTCGATACAATGATACAAGGTCGGATATATCGTTAGGTGCAAGGCTAAATATCATTGAATATTGCGATGCGTTGATAACCGCTGTTGATTGTCTTGCAATTTCTGGCGAACCAACAAAGTCCTTTATGTTTTGTGTAATAATTATTTGCATTCCGCCGTATTTTCTTATTCTCTTAGCCATTTGCGCCATAAAGTCAAGTGCCATTGGATATTTAGGGTTAATAAAGGTATGTGCTTCGTCAACCGCTATTACAATCTTTCTGTTACTATCATTCAAAGTGTTAAAGTCTTTGTTTCTTATAATTTCATTTTCAAGATACTTAAATACTAACAACATTTGTGCATTTGTTGTTATGGTGTTTCTGTTAGATATCAATGACAAGAACGAGAATGTTACAAAGTTTTCCGCTGTTTCAATTGATGTTGGTCCATTCCATAGTTTACTGTTTCTTCCGCCTTTTGCAAACTTTTTAACATAGTTTTCAATAATTTGCAAGTTTCGTTTATGATATGGGTCTTGCTCAGTTTCAATTCTTTGTAAAACTAAAGCATACAAATCATCAAAGATTGGGAAATCTTCTGGTTTAAGTTTTGTAATATCGGTTGTCATATTGATACCTTTTTTATTATAGGTATCTGCGACAAGCGAGTTTAACAATTCAAATGCATCACTTGGCATACCCTCCATAATAATACGGAAGAACTCTTCCAAAAATTGCAAGTGAAGTGCGTAAGCATCCCCTTCTTTTCGCTTTTTATCTTCTAATTTTTGCAATTCTTCTTCGGTCATTTCTTCTGCGTTTTGTCCATATTCATCATCGTCTTCTTGCAAAGTTGCGTTAATATGGAATGGATTTAATATACCTGAACGACTTGAACCGACATCTATTAGTTTACCTTTAAGGTTTTTAACTAATGGTGCATATTCATCTTCGGGGTCGAGAATGAATATTCTTGCATTATCTGCGGCAAGGTTAGCAAGCAAAGTTTTTGTAGCAAAAGATTTACCTGAACCCGATTTTCCTACTACCATTACATTACTGTTAACACGAGAACTGTTTCTTTTGTAGAAATCTACAAATACTGGCAAAGAATTATACCCTAAATAAAATCCGCCTTCGTCTTGTAGCGCATTACTAATGAATGGGAACATACCTGCTAGTGATGCTGAGTGTATACCGCGTACTGCATCTTTAACATTATCAATTTTTGATATGTTATTACTTACAAATTCGTCAACTTGTCTACCAAACATTTCATTGTATTTAAAGCCGTTTTGCTTTAATAATGCTCTAACTTCTTTCTTGGCTTCTTCTTCACAAACTATGTGTATATTTACATTATAAAGTTCTTCGTTAGCATTTTTAATATCTGTTAACAATTCTTGCAAAGTGTTAATGTGTGTTTGATATTCAATTTGCTTAGAACTTTTAAGAGAATATTGTGCTTGTGATTCCATTTCAATTAAAGCACGGTCAATTTGTTTTTCTGCCTGTGCTCTTGGAACAGGTTTAATATTTACTACAACTTTTGTTCTGTCAAGGCTAAATATTGGATATCCCCAAGCATTTCCAACTGTAATAGGATAGTCTGTAATTACAAAACTTCGGTACTCTTTGTTGTCAATTTTTGTTTTTGACATTTTAAAGTTTACTACATCTGGTGTTGCCCATTTAATTTGTTCACTTAATGGGACAACTTCAACATCTCTTTGATCAAAGTCTTTTCCATAATTTGCCTTTAAAAAGATTGCCAATTGTTCGTCAAGTAGCAATTCACCATTAATAGGGGTTGCACTTTGTCGCAAACTTGATAACATACCTTCTATTGTAATATCTAATTGTTCTTTATCTTTATCGTAAACAACAATGTAATAAGCATCTTTAAAAATTCTATCGGCATCATTAATGGTTCTTAAGTAGTCAAGTCGGGCTTCAAAAATTTCGGAACGAACTTCAATTTCTTCTGCAGTCATTTCGCCTTCGCTGTGAAGTTCCATCAAACTATCATACTTTCTTTCTTCAGTTTGCATATATTTGTCAAAAATCATTGCTTTATTAATCTTGACTATACTTGCTTGTTGAGTTAGTTGAAGTCTTTTAAGTGCGTTAGCAATGGTATTAATTATCATATCTTGCTTGTATTCATTTAACATAAAGAATTCTACTGGCTCAATTTCAATAACTTGTGCATAGTATTCGCGTTGATAACTAATAAATCTACCTTCAACAATCGCATCATAAGGTATAAGTTCAGTTATTGGTGTGTGCTTTCGCATCATATGTTTACTGTATTTCTTTTTAAATGCTAAAAATCTAAATAATAGCCCTATACTAACATATAATCTAACACCATCAGCAACAGGAATCCAAAAACTAACGCATACTGCTAGCCAAGCAATTGCAATGTACCAATTATATGGCAAGTTACTTTGTATGAATATGATAAACCCTGCTAATGCTATGACTGCTAGTATTAAATCCCCAAGTGTTACATTCTTGAGAAACTGCATCTTAACTTTAGTTTTTCTTGGTATAAATCTTTGCATAATTATCCTTTATCCTTATTTATTTTACGAAAAATATATTGTATATGGTTGTCTAATTTTTAAACCATCTTCGGTAGTTAGCACAACATTTATATGTGCATCAACTTCATCTAATACTGAACCCGCAAAAATTAATCGGTCATCATCAGTTAGTTTGACTTTTGAAACTGATTCGCTTGCTACTTCAAAACTTATAAATTGTGAACTGCTTGAAACAAATATGTCTTCACCTAATGCACTTGCATTACTAAACTTTAAGCCAAATAAATCGTAATTTCTTAAATTATATCCACCATCTTGTCCAATTTGGTGTAATTCATTTATTGATGCGGTTGTACTATATTCTCCGTTTTCTGTGTTCCATTGCAAACTTTGTTGTACATTAGGCGCTAGCGAACCGCTTACGCATATTGTATCGGTTATTGGAATTGCTACTCCATTTTCCATTTTTTGATATGAAGCGGTTAAAGTAATATATACTTCAGTATTTAATTCTTTAATTACAATTTTATCTACAATTTCACTTCCAACGGTTGTCGCTACAAGTGAAGCAGCATTTGAAGTTACACCGTTTTTATCGTGAATACTGTAAGTAAAACCTGTATTTGTAATAGTCAAAGCCTTTGGCATAACATAATCAACACCTTCTGTAAGTCCAACTAGTGCTTGGACTTGACCAGCGGTAAAGGTTGGTTGACTAATAGTAATTTCGTTAACTCGCCCGCTTTCGTCAATAAATCCCCATTGCGATTTTAAACTATTAACTTCTTGCTTGCCATTAACTTGAGTAGTTCCATAATTAAGTGTTCCGCTAATCCAATAACAATCAATATCCCCAACAGTAGTACTTGGGTCGGCATTGACATTCATTTTTATTGATTCAACCGGTACTTCAATTAAACACATTTTAAGTGAAAATATTGGTTCATATCCATCTTCAAATATGCTGAAATTTCCTGTGTAATATTGTATTTTTACTTCTTCATTAACTGCTTCGCTTTGTTGATTTAAATTGCGAACATCCAAATTTAAATAATATGTTTGTACTCCGTTCACATCTTCTTCAACTATTTCCGCACCTAAAATATCGTCATTTGCAAGTGTTCTAATCCACGAACCACTACTTGAATAGTTATTATATGCATCAAACAACGCCCCGTTTGAGTTTGCCTCCAAACGCACTTGGTGATATGAATAACTGCTTACTGCTAAGAACTTTGAAGATGTACTTGTACTTGTAGTTGCAAACAATTCTTCTTCACCTGTTTTTTCATTTTCAACATACAAACTAAGGCTAGTTAATTTTTCAACCACTCTAAATGTAACTTCATTACTGCGACTAATTTCAACAAATGTTGGCACATTTTCAGTTATAATTTGACCGCTTGCATCAACCACATTGCCGTCTTCATCAAATAATATAATATCGCCATTTCTATCAATAGGATTTCCGTCAATATCTGTTTTGATTACATATGCTCTTAAAATAATATTTCCTCGAGCAAGCGCTTGTACAACACTTGGATTTGATAAATCTGCACCTCTTACTTCTCTACCAAAGCCATCAAAGAATGTTGCACCTAATTGTATTATTTCTTCACCTTGTTCGTTTAAGAACACTTCTTCTTTGTAATCTGAATTATTATGATATGCTCCTACAGCAAATACTTTTACTGTTGTATATGAAGTACTATCATTTCCACTCATTGGTAAAATTTCAACATTGTTTGTCCAATCCCAAGTGTAATCATTGTAACTTGTTGAAATTACATCCCCATTTTTTGTAATGTTAACTTCATATAAATCATTGTACTCCGCATTTTCGTCCATAGTACTATTGCCCCAGAACGATAACTCTTTAATTTCATTTTGTAGTACTGTAAAGTTATCTATGATTGCTGATACATCAGGATACTGTGGAACAGATACATTAACTACAAAACCTTGACCAATTGTTGGTTCTTGTAGAACTGTAAATAGCCATTTATTAGTCTTTGTATCTTTTTTAACTTCCAAACCTTTTGAATTTGTTGTTAATACTAACTCATTTAAAACATTGTTAAAATAATCATTGTTACCATTTGATGCTTTTAATGAAATACCCAAATCACTTACACTTAATTCGCTTGTTTCAAACAAAGTTAAATCAATTTGTCTTCCATCAATATTAATTGCTTCCAAAGTAACTTCCTTAACTTCAACAACAAATTGTTTTATTACATATCTTCCTTCAAGCAGTTCAGGTGGTATATAGTCGCCATATTCTGGCATTTCAGGTTCGTAATTTTCAACGAAATCAATATCATCATAAGTTGCTAATGTTTTTGCAATAACTGTAACTTGTCCTGTTTTTAAAGCAGTAATATTGCCATATTTATCAATACTTATTACATCTTGTGGTGAATCTTCAGAAATTTCATAAGTAACAGTTTTAGGGTCGCGTCTAAAGGCATTAAAATTTGTGTTTTTATCAATATGTGAAGGGTCTTGCGAATTTAAAGGCAAAAATTGTGTATTAAGTGTTGCTGTTTCATCTTGATACAATATAAACTTTTCAATTTCATCTTCAGTTTCAATAGACATATCTTCGCTTGTAATGTTTAAATCGGTAACAGGAATATCTACAAATACTACTAATGGTTTAGACATCATTAAATTTTGTTCATTTTCAACATAAATAAAACAAAAGCCACCTTTGTTAACATCATTCTCATCCTTTGTAACAGTGATTTGTATAGGCTCACCTATATTACCTTCGGCTTGTACTGTTGCAACATCAGGATTACTACTACGCAATTTTATCTTTGTTTCAGTAACTTCGTTTTCGTCAATAATGTTTCCATCATCGTCATAAATAGGAGTAGTTTTACCTCTTACAACAAAAGAAGAATCTACCAAAATATTAGGATTATCGCTTTCAGTTATTCCGTTTACTCTAAGAACATAATAGCCGTTTTTATATTCGATTAATCTTGAATTTTCACCAAGATTATCAATATAAAGGTCTTCAGCATAAACAGTTTTAGGAGTGTAATAGCCTAAAGCAAATGCAGCAATAATTGCAATCCAAACAATTAAAATTGCACAGCAAAAACAATATGCTACAATGGTAAAAGCATTTAAAACAGATTCTTTTTTCATTTTATCCCCTTTTTGTAGTTAGTATTTGCAAAAATTCGTTTTATTTACAAAATTCAACAATATTATATCAATAATGCCATACTAAGTCAAACAAATTGAATATTACAAGCAAAAATAATTATTGAAATAATTATTAAAATAATTTTTTTATTCATTTTTTTTTGTATAAAATTAAAATTGTTAAAGTATATTTATTTATCATCAAAAACTAGGCATAATTGTTACATAATAAAATTGTAACACATTTTCCTATAAAATGTTTAAGAAAAAAGTATTTTTATTTTGCTTTTTAAAAACATTGGAGAATAAATGGAAGTTTTTATAGATAACTTAAAAGAATTAATTTTTGAAACTAATAAATCATTAAGGCAATTAGCAGAAGAAAGTGGCGTAAGTGCTATGCAATATAGTAGATACTTAAAAGGTTCTATACCAACAATTGATGTAACATTAAAAATTGCTAAATATTTTAATTGTTCATTAGATTATTTATTTGGTTTAAGCGAAGATAAAGTTACCAAAAAATATAAAACATTTGATTATGATATAAGCAAATTTCTTGATAACTATAATAAGTTATTGAACGAAAACAATATTACTCATTATAAGTTTATGAAAAATAGCGAGTTTGACGAAAGTATTATTAGACATTGGAAATCAGGTTCAATACCCCGATTAGATATTGTTTATTTCATTGCAAAAAATTTAAATGGTTCGATAGATGATTTAATAGGTCGTTTTTAATTTTAAAAATAGCATAAAAAATAGCCGAGTTTTTCTCGGCGTAATTTTTGTTAGAAATTTGGTTTATATATAAAAAGTATTATGTGAAAATTTATTTAAATAAATTTTCTTTAGTTAAAAATCACATTTTTTAATTAATTAAAAAAAACTCTACAAAATAGTAGAGTTCTTTTTGATACTTTATATCATTAAAAAAATTTATTAAAATTATTAGTTATATTTTTCTTTGTAACGAGCAATTGCTTCGTTTATTATCTTTTTAGCAGATTCTTGGTCTTCTACGCCTAAAATTTCACAGTGCTTGTTTTCAAGTGTTTTGTAATTTTCAAAGAAATGTACCATTTCATCATAAATATGTTGTGGTATATCACTCATTTTTTCAAATTTGTTGTAAACTTTATCACTTTTACATACTGCAACAATCTTTTCATCATTGTCGCCACCATCAACCATTTTTACAACTGCTATTGGCTTACATTCAACTAAACACATACTTTGTATGTTTTCAGAACACAAAACAAGTACATCTAATGGGTCGCCGTCTTCACTGAGTGTTTTTGGTATGAAGCCATAGTTTTGTGGATATACCATTGATGTTGATAGCACTCTATCAAGTTGAATTAGTCCTGTTTCCTTATCTAATTCATACTTTGCTTTGCTTCCTTTTGTAATTTCAATTACTGCTGTAAATTCGTCTGCATTAACTCTTTTTTCATCTAAATCGTGCCAAATATTCATAATTATTCGTTATTCTCCTTATTGCCTAAAATGTTGATTTCAAAATTTCCAAGATGTTTTGTAAATTTTCAAAGATATCTCTTTCTTCTGGGTCATCACTGTTAACACCTTGTCCGCCATTACTTAACTCTTCAATGGCTTGTTCAACTTCCTTAATTAACTTATCTCTTTCTTTTTTATCGACATTGTCTTCCATTGCCATTGCCGCTGTTCTTTCAGAAAATTGTCTTAACTTGTTGCTAATTTCCTTTTTCTTTTGTTGATTTGCGTCAACTTCGGTTTGAAGCAATATTTTTTCATTGAACATATGTCCGTTTACTTCGCTACTAAAGTTAATTACTTCAAGTAGGTATTTACCGCTTAATCTTAAAGTTGCAAGCAATGGCACAATGTCGCCTTTACCTGCTACAATACAAAATGTATTGATGTTTGGTTCGGTGTAATTTATTGTTAAGGCATCAACAACTTGTCTTAAATCTAACTGACTTTTATTACGCTTACGAAAACGCATAGTTGTACAAGTGTTTATTCCATAGTATGCAATAATATCGTGCCAATTTGTGTGTTTTCTTTCATTGTAACCATATAACTTTACATAATCAAGATTTCCCACTCTTTTTAAAACATTAAGTATTTCATTAAAATTGTCGAGTGAAACATCAACATTATCAACATCAATTAAAAGTGCTATGTGCTTATTTTCCATTTTTAAATCTCCTTAGTTCGTTTATAATAGAACAAATATTGCTGAGCATACCCTGCCAAACTTCCAAATTTTTTGACCATACTTTGCGACATATTTTTTCGATTGCATTGTAATCCAAAATATTCTTTACACACTCTACTCATCCAAACATCCACCGGAAAAACATCAGTTTTTGATAGTCCAAAAAGCAATATACATTCCGCAACCTTATTGCCCACGCCTTTTAGTTTTACCAACTGTTCGTATGCGGTTTTTGTATCCATAATTTTTAAATCGGCTAAAAATTTTTCATCAATTAAATTAATTGTATCAACTAAGTAATTTGCTCTGTACCCTGCACCCATTTTTACAAATTCTTCCGCTTTAATACTTTTTAATGCATTAAGTGTTGGAAAAGCAAAATGATTTTCAACTTTTTCACCATAACAAGTGCAAAGTTCGTTGATTATTTTTTTAATTCGTCCAATGTTGTTGTTTGCACTAATTATGAATGAAATTATTGTTTCAAGCAAATCTTGTTTGACAATTCTTATGCCGTAACCAAAATTTATGGCTTGCTTTAATATGGAAGTAGTAATAAGTTCCGATTTAATTATAGCATAATCATTATTTAAATCAAAGTATTTTTCAAAGTATTTTTCATTTTCACTTTCAATAATTACACTTTTCTTATCATTTTCGTACACTATGGCACTAAATTTTGTAGACATAACTTCAAAATGTGATGTTTTATCAGAAAATCTAAACATTTGCCCACATTCGCATATGTGCTTAATATTGAAGTCTGTTGGATTTGGTATTATTATTTTTTTATCATCTATGTAATAGTCCATTTTAGTTACCACTTTTTTGCTTTTTTGCCCAATTTTTCATATCTTTTGCAAACTCAATAGCATTTTCTCCAATGTTTTCGCCACCTGATAATCTTGCAATTTCCTTTAACGATTTTACTTCATCTAACCTTTCAATTTGTGTAAATGTTTTGCCGTCTTTTTCAAACTTTTGTATGTTAAACAAATTATCTGCCATTGATGCAATTTGCGGTAAGTGAGTTATTGTTATTACTTGACTTTGTTTTGATATTTCATATAGTTTTATTGCAATTACTTGTCCAATATGTCCGCTTATTCCTGCATCAATTTCGTCATAAATTTGCGTTTCAATGTTGTTAGTTTTATTTAAACAAGTTTTAAAGGCAAGCATAAATCTTGAAAGTTCCCCGCCACTTATTATTTTATTTAAAGGTTTTAATGGCTCGCCTAAGTTTGCTGAAAACATAAACTCTACATCATCAGTTCCATTGTTTGTAAAATCGCTTTCTTCAAAACTCACTTTAAATTGCGACTTCCCCATTCCTAATTCGCTTAAATGTTTTAAAATTTCATTTTGTAATTTTTCGGCATAAATTTTTCTTATCTTTGTAAGTTTTTGTGCTTTTATAGTTAAATTGTTTTTTACTTCGACAATTTGATTATTAATTTTTTCAATTATTTCATTACAATTTAATAAATCATTAAGTTGCTTTTCCGCTGTTTCCAAAGATGATAAAATATCATCAATCGTGTTGCCATATTTTCTTTTTAACATTTTAATGCTATCTAATCTTTGGTCAACTTCATTAAACTCTTGCTCATTAAAATCGCAACTTTCGCAAAGGTTTGTTATTTCGCTAACAATGTCATCTAATTCCACTTCAAGCGAATGTAACCTTTCATATAAATTAACTGCGTTATTATCAATGTTTGTTATTGAAGATATTTTATTTTTTGCTGTACTTATTGCAAGTCTTCCGCTATATTCTTCCCCGTCTAATGCCATTTGTGCGGTGCTATATGCTTGTGCAAGTTTTTCCGCATTTAACAT
>CALVZW010000029.1 GCA_944372675.1 uncultured Clostridia bacterium | reverse complement strand
CTTTCTCCAGCATTAATTTTTAAACTAAAATTTTGTAAAACTTTTTTAGGTGGATTTTGTTCTTGCTCATCTTGTGATTTATTCTTTTTTAATTCTTTTCTTAGTTCTTTTTTAGTTTTTAAATCGTCTTTTAATTTTTTATTTAAATCGATGTCGTCATAAGAAAATGTTATGTCTTTAAATTCAATGTTACCTTGAAAATTAGGTAAATTTTTATCTCCAAACTTTTCAATAGGCATCAAATCATCTTTAAACACTTGATTAATACGCTTTTTGTTGTTATCAACCATTGTGCATCTTCTTATAAATTGTTGCAGTCTGTTTACAAATTTATTTACTCTGTTGTAATTATTAAACAAAAATATTAATGCAAAGTAAGATATAAACAAGTTTTCATACAAAACTATACCTACATAAAGCATTACACCAAGCAAAATAGTTAAAAAAATTGAAGATATGCCATTAATTGTAAAAAACCAGACATCATATTTTTTATAGTTTTTACAATAATCAGTTAGACATTCATTAAGTTCTTTGTCAATATTTTCATTTAAGTTTAAGCACTTAATATCTTTATTGCCTTTAATAAACTCTATTGTTTTACCTTGCAATTTTTCATAACTATCATTCTTTTCGTTCATATTTTTTCTATCAAACTTTGTAATTAAAAATTTTTGACAATAAACAATACAGCACAAAGTAAAAACTATAATAGTAATTATATAATTTGTACAAGCAATATAAATTATTGCAGTTGTTTGCATAATTAAATTTATTATATCATCAACAACCATAGCAAAAGTGCTAAAAAGTTGAACTGGAGAACTATTTACTCTTGTAGTCAATGCTCCTGAACTAATTGAATTATAAATATTGTTGCTGATTTTAGGTAATCTTTCACAAAATTCATTTTCAATATTATTTAAAACCTTATTTTTAAACTTTATATATATTAATTGTTTCAAATAATTTAGTATTTCAAAAAATATGAAAATTACAAAAAGTATTAAAGCGCATTTTATTACTTCATTAAATTTTTGTAAAGTCAAATACTCAACTATTTTAGCAATGTAAATTAGCACAAAAAACGATAGGACTGCTTGAATTAAAGATAACAATATGTAAAATATGCTAATGGTTTTGTTTTGTAAAAACATATCTAATAATCTTAATTCTTTGCCATTTTCTCGCTTTTTTGCCATCTTTTCCTCCGTAAAACTATTATTATTTTGTTTTTTTATTAATGACATTAGTCATTAAATAATTTTTATACTTATTTAATCGTGTGGTAAATAAATTAGATAATAAGTTTATCATAATAAAAAAACTATTTCAATACTTTATTAAAGTTTAGTGAAAAACTCACAAAAAAAAATGAACAATAAATGTAGTATCTTTTTGTTTCATATTTTTTTTAATTACTTTTTATCTTCAATTTTTTCTAAGTAATATTTTCCCAAAAATGCACCGTTGCTTTTTACTTTTTGTTCTCTTGCTTTTTCTAAATCATCTAAAGTAAAATTATTGTTTAACAAAATTGCATTAATTACTTCAACTATATCTGCAAGTTCTTCAATACTTTCGCTTTCTAAATATTCATTGACTTCTTCAACTAATTTTGCTTTAAGTTGTTTTTGCAATTCTTCATCACTAAGTTTTTTGTAGTAAGGCACTTGTCCATTTGCTTTAATAATGTTAGGGATGTTATCGCGTACTAACTTATTAATATTTTTTACCATATTTCACCACTTATTAAATAAAGTTATTACTTTAAATTTTTAAATTAAGTTTCTTTAATTTGGTTTTTATCATTATTTGTTTGTTGTGTTATTCCATTTACATAATTTTTATTAAAATCTTTTTCAAAAGGTCTAACAATGTTAATGGCTTTTTCAATAGTTTTAACTTCTTCGTCAGTTAAGTTTGGTTTCATTGTTTCCAACTTATCTAACAAATCATTTTTAGAGTATCTAAATTTCCCTAGTATTTTTGATTCGTCTACATTTAAATCAATTTTGTTTACATCAATGTTAAAAGTGTTGTTTACTAATTTAATTGCATTTAAGTATTTTTTTTCTTTTTGTTGTTTAATTACATTCATTTTTTCATTTTGCTCCACTATATCTTCAAAAAGCAAACGCAATATTTGTCTTTTTTGTGTTACAAATTTTATTTCTTCTTCAACATTATCGCCTTTATTACTTTTTTCAATAAGTTTGTTATATTCTTGTGAAAGTTTAAATAATTCTTGACTTGTTATTTTGCTAAAATCTTCAAAGTATCGCCCATCTAATTTTGAAGATAATGCCAAAATTTCATCTCCAATTTTTTGCAAAGCATTAAAATTAAAGTTTTTACCATTTATTAAACTTAGTTGTTGTTGATATTTTAATAATGGGTCATTATTGATAAAAACATCAAACAAATTTAAGTTGTCATTGCTAAAATCTGTTTCTTTATTATCTTTTAATTTAAAAAGTTGATTACGCAAAGTCATTAACTCTTGGTATGTGCGTTTATCTCCATTCTCTTTGTAAACTAATTTAAAAATTGGCATTTCTTTTATTATGCTTTTATCTTGCTTTACTGCATTATCACAAATTAATGAGTATTTAAACTGTGCAAAGATTTGTTCTTCATTATTATCAGTTGTCTTTTCAATGTCTTTATGAACAATATTTTCTGGATTATATAATATATTTTTTATTTTTTTATAATACTTTTCATTGCCTATTAAAAATTTTTCACTTAACTTAGCATTAAAATGTTTTATGTTTTCATAAGCATTACTTAAAGCATAAAAATCTGCATCCATTTCAATTATCATTTTATTATAGTTTTCTAAGTACAAATTTTCTTCTGCCGTATGATTAAAACTTTTAGCAAAAGAACTATAATAATTAGTTGCAATATATTCTTTAGCCATTAACAAAATGTTAGGCATTAATTTTTTAATTTCATCGGCATTTAGTTCGTAATCAAAGTGCATTTGTTCATATTGCTGTTTATGTCTTAACTCGTGTTCAATTACTGTAGTTAATGAAACAATATTATCATAAGATTTGTAATTAGTTTTTTCTGCGTTTATTTTTAAAGTTTTAATTCTATTAGGATTAAATTCAACTGCATCATCTTCAAGTGAATAACAAGATAACGCATTGTTTTCGATTTCCTTTAAAAGAAATTTACATTTTATATCATTTTTAAAACAAGCATATTTAAAATATAAATGTACAAACTTAAGTATATCCAAATTATTAAATTGTAAATAATTTGCATAATATTCACTTAATTTACTTTCAACAAATTCTTTATCAGTACTTTTACTTAAATCTAATTTTTCAATTTCTTCAAAACTCATAATACAACCTTTAGATTATTATATCATATCAAAAATTAAATGTAAAGAACAAAATTAATTCTTTATTTTAAAAAACTTTAAATAAAATATTGACTACTAAATTAATATAAAGTATAATATCTTAAATAATAATTACTAATAAACAATTACAATTTTATTAAAATATAAAAAAGAAATAAGGAATTAATATGGAAAAGTTAAGTATTTTAAAAACTAAAAAAATATTTTTACCTAATAAATCAAATACTTATAATTGCCACTTTTGGTTTACTGAAAAAGGTGAAAATTTTATGTTCAAATATGACAAAAAAAATTTAGATGCAAGATCTTTAATTAATGAAGTTTTCGTATCAAAAATTTGCTCTTCAATAAACATAAATTGTCAACAAGCATCTTTTGCGTATTTTCATAACGCTTATGGCGTAAAGATAAAAAGTTTTTTAGATAAAAATAAAGGTGAAACAGAAATAAATTTACACGATATTTATAATGAAAAATATAAAAAACAATTAAACTTAATTGTAGGAAAAGATTTTTTTGATTTTTTAAAACCATCTAACATTTATTTAAGCAAATCAAAAAAGCGTGAACATTTAAACAATATTAATAACGATTTTGAAAAACAAATTAATTACCTTATAAATTGTCATTTAAATATTTTGTCTTGTCCTCCAGACAAAAAGGAAATAATTGAAAAAAATTATAGTAAAATTTACAATTTATTAGAAGAAGTTAATACTGAAAAAAATGATGAAAATGTATATAACGAAATCTTAACTTATGCAAGCGAAAACAATCTTGAACTAGACAAAAATTTTAAATATCATTTTTGTCAATTAATTTTGTTTGATAAATTATTTGATCAAGAAGATAGACATTTTGAAAACATCAGTTTAATAAAATATAATAACGCAGTGAAACTTGCACCAATGTTTGATAACGGTCGTTGTTTGTTATACAGCAAATTTTTTAATGCTAATAAAAGACAAATTGTAATGACAAACTTTACAATACAAGAACTAGAAAAAAACAAAAATTTGCAACAAGATTTTATAAATTTAAAAAATTTTGTTAAAAATGAAAAAAACAGTTTCATCAAAAATTTTATAAAGAAAAACTTTGATTCACTACAAACTATTCTTCCCGCCGATTGCAATGATAAAAATGAAAAGTTATTACATTTTTTTAACTTACAATTTAATTTTTTACAATATAATATTAACAAAATAGAAAATGAACTAAAGAAAGATAAAGAACTTATAAAATAAAAAATAGGAATTTGCAATTATTGCTTTCCTATTTTTTAATTTACTATAATTTTTAAACTAAACTATTAACTTTTGCCTTAACTTTATATTCACCTTTTTCAACTTTACCAAACATATATAAGCCACTTGCATTAGTTTTTGTTGTAGCCACTAAAACTTCTCTGCCGTCAACAATTTGATACAAGCCTACAAAAGCATTTGGTATGATTATGCCATTGTGTGAAACAATGCCACTTATTGTACCAACATTTTCAATTGGATTAACCGATAATTTAATGTTTAAATTAATTATTGCATCTTTACCAGCAGTAACTTCAATTTCATTAGATTTTGTATATCCTAACTTTGTTGCTACAACTAAATAATTACCTGCTTGAATATCATAAAATACATATTCACCATCATCAGCACTTGTAGTTGATGCAAGCGTATTTTTAGTAACTGCATCAAGCAAATAAACTGTTGCACCACCAATTACACTATTATCAACACCGTTTTGCATTATGATACCAGCAATTGTGCTTAAAGTTAATGTTGGTTCTGCAGTAATAATAAAATTGTGAGTTTTAATTTCATTGTTTAATAAAACTATATCAGAAGGAACTGTTATTACATAGCCTTCTTTAACACAAGTTATTGAATAACTATTTGCCTTAAGTGCATCAAAAGAATATTGACCTTGTGCATTTGTTACTGTGTGTAAATAAGGCATCCCTTTATCGTCAAATAACTTAATTGTTGCTCATTCAACTGGTTGTGATAATTCATCTAAGACAGTACCAACTATTGATGAAGTCCCAACAGAAGCACTATCAAGACTTAAATCAATATTTAACTCTTCGTTGTTATTTAAAATGAAATTATCACTATATTTTAAATTAAATAAATCTTGTTTAATATCCATTTTTATTTTCTCCTTTCCCTACCAATTCACAATATGAAAAAAATGAATATTTAGTGTATATGTCTACAAGTTTTTTTAATTTAAATTCAAGTTTTTTACATTCATAAAAATAAAAAAATTTTTAAAAAAATTTTATAAATTGTACTTTATATTAAATTATTTAAAAACACTTTTTAACGCATTTAAGGAATAAAAAAACAAATAACCTAATCATAAGTTATTTGTATAATAATTATTTATTAAAAACTTTTTTACAATTTAAGTTTTTTTTAGTGTAAATATCTACAATAGCATTAGCCATTTTTTGTGCTTTATCAATAATGTCAACATTATCGTATTCAATTTCAATAACATAATCAAAATCACATTCATTATAAATTACACCGTTATTTTCTCGTTTTTCAAGATATTCTTTTGAAATGTTATCCCTTAATCTTATCATTAATAATCTTTGCTCTTCATCTTTTGGCTTAATTAAAATTTTAACCTTGGAGTCATCAAAGTATGGAGTATTTTGTAAATTAAACCAATCTAAAATTACATAATCATATTCAGTTGAAATTTGATTGTCAATCTGCTCTTTCATAAGTTGCCAAGACAACTCATTAAACAATTTGACTTGTTTTGAATCCTTATGCGAAAAAACATATTCGCCAATAATTTTTCTATCAACAACTTGCCCATTATCGTCAATATAATCTGAGCCAAAATATTCACAAATAAAATCAATGAATTCTGGGTTTTTATAAATTGAATGTGCCACTTCGTCAATATTAATATGCTTGCAATTTAAATTTTTTTTAAGCAAATTGCAAAAAGTTGTTTTTCCACTGCCCGATTTGCCAACAACGGCTATAATATTCGTCATTACCTTATCCTTTTGTAAAAAACTATCTTTTTTTAATAGCATTACATTTTACCATATATCCCCGTTTAAGTCAAAGATTTAACAACAAAAAATAAAATTAAATCTACAAATTTTATATTGCATAATTTTTACTACTATTAATGCTTTAAAAGTGTAAAATTAAATTCATTTTATTAACATTAATATAAGAATTTCAAAACTTTATACATTTAAACTTTTATATTTTTGATTACTAATTAAGTTTTGTCATTTAGTTATAAAACATTCATATTAATTAAAAAAATAATAAAAAAGTGTGTAAGTTTTTATATCTTTCACACTTTTATTTTTCTTAATCTAAAATTTTAATTTTAATTTAATTTTTTGTAATACTTTTCTAACATTTAATAAAAATATATGTTATTTTACAAATGCTTTATTCTTCGTCATCTTCAAAATCATTGATACTTGTTTCATTTGTATCTTCTTCATCGTCTAAATCTAAATTTAAGTCATCAACACTTAATTTTTTGTTTAAAAAGTCATTTAATTCAGCGGTTTGGTCGTGTCCTGTTGTTTCTTCATTACTTACTTCGTCAACAGACTCATCATTTAAATTGTTATCTTCGTTATCTTCACTTTCGTCGTCGCTAGTAAAATCTTTTAAGTTGTCGTTCTCGTCAACTGTTTCAAAATTTGCGTTTTCCACAACTTCACATTCACTTTCAATAAATTTATCCGTTACTGCAACGCTTGCAACAACATTTTCGCCACGCACATTCATTATTTTGACTCCATAAGTCATTCTTCCAAACACCCCTATTTGTTCGGCGTGTATTCTTATTACTGTACCATTTAATGAAACTAACATAATGTCGTTATCGGTTGTAATCTTTTTAAGGCAGACTAATTTACCAGTTTTTGTATTAAATCTTCCCGCTTTAACCCCTTTACCACCGCGTTTTGTTGTTCTAATATCGGCAACTCTCATTCTTTTGCCTATACCCAATTCTGATACAACAATAACAGTATCTTCATCATCGACAATCGTCATATCAACAACTTTCGCATCATTAATGAGTTTCATTCCACGCACACCTTTTGCGGTTCTACCCATTGATCTTACTTGCGATTCGTTGAAATGGATACATCTTCCGTTATCGCTTGCTAAGATTATTTTCTTCGTGCCGTCAGTTAAAGCAACGCCAATTAATTCATCGCCATCAAGCAAGTTAATTGCAAATTTACCATTGCGGTTAATTCTTTCAAACTCTGTCATAGGAGTCTTTTTAATTAAACCATTTTTTGTTGCCATTAATAAATAACCGCTAGTTCTATCATTTATTGGTATTATGGTTGTTATTTTTTCATTTTGATTTAAGTTTAACAAATTAACTATTGCTCTACCCTTAGCCGTTTTTTGTGCTTCAGGCACTTCGTATGCCCTTAAGTTATAAACTTTTCCAAAATTAGAGAAACAGAACAAGTGGTCGTGAGAGTTAGTTATAAACAAGTGTTCAACAAAATCTTCTTCTTTAGGTTTATGTCCAACTACACCAACGCCACCACGATTTTGTGATTTATATTCGTTTAATGCTAATCGTTTAATATATCCTGCGTGAGTTAATGATATTACAACTTCTTCTTTTGGTATTAAGTCTTCAATATCAATATCACCATAATCAATACTAATTTGAGTTCTTCGTGGTGTATTATATTTTTCTTTTATTTCAAGTATTTCTTTTTTAATAATAGCATCAATTTTTTGTGGACTTTCAATAATGCTCTTTAATTCAGCAATTAAAGCCTTTAAATCTGCTAATTCTTTCTTTAATTTTTCAACTTCAAGACTTGTTAATCTTTGCAAACGCATTTCAAGTATTGCAGTTGTTTGTTTTTCAGTCAACAAAAATTCTTCGCTTAATTTTTTTCCCGCTTCAACTTTATCGGCAGACTTTTTAATAATTGCAATAACTTCATCAATGTTTGCTAATGCAATAACCAAACCTTCAATAATATGCTCTTTTTCAAGTGCCTTATCTAATTCAAATTGCGTTCTTCTTAAAATTACTTCTCGTTGGTGGCGAAGATAATAGTATATGATTTGTTGCAAGTTGAGTATTTTAGGCTCTTTATCAACCAAAGCAAGCATTATAATACCATCGCTAACTTGTAAATTACTGTGCTTATAAAGTAAATTTAAAACGACTTGTGGGTTTGCATCCTTTTTAATGTCAATTACAATACGCATACCATTTCGGTCAGATTCTTCCTTAATATCTGTAATGCCATCTATTTTCTTTGATTTAACCAAATCAGCGATTTGCATAATTGTTTTTGCTTTGTTAACTTGATAAGGTAATTCAGTTACAATAATATGACTTTTGCCGTTTTCTTCTTCAATTTCCGCTTTTGCTCTAACAACAATACCGCCACGACCCGTTCTATATGCTTGTCTAATGGCATTTCTACCCATTATAATACCGCCAGTTGGAAAATCTGGGGCAGGCATAATTTGTATTAATTCATCAACAGTAATTTCAGGATTATCAATCATAGCAACAACACAATCAATTGTTTCACCTAAATTGTGTGGTGGGATGTTAGTTGCCATACCAACCGCTATACCATCAGAGCCGTTGACAAGCAAATTAGGGAATCTGCTTGGAAGCACTGTTGGTTGCATTAAAGTGCCATCAAAGTTTGGATAAAAATCTACACTATTTTTATCTAAATCTCTAAGCATTTCACTAGCAATCTTTGATAATCTTGCTTCGGTATATCTCATTGCCGCCGCACCATCACCATCAACAGAACCAAAGTTACCGTGTCCGTCAACAAGTGGACAACGAATAGAGAAATCTTGTGCCAATCTTACCAAAGCATTATAAACCGCAGTGTCGCCGTGTGGGTGGAATTTACCCAAAACATCACCGACGATACGGGCACATTTTCTATATGGCTTGTCGTTGTAAAGATTTAACTCACTCATACCAAACAAAATTCTTCTGTGAACAGGCTTAAGCCCATCACGAACATCAGGAATAGCACGAGATACATTAACCGCCATAGCATAAGACATAAACGATTTTTTCATCTCTTCAACAATAGGTTTGTCAACTACTCTTGATTGATTTTTGTCGTTATCATTAATATTATCCATAATTCATTACCTTTTATTACAATTTAATTGTAAGTACTTTAATTTTTATTCGTTACACATCAAGTTCTTCAACTGATGCTGCATTATCTTCAATAAATTTTCTTCTTAATTCAGGCTTTTCACCCATTAACAAATCAAATACTTCTTCAGCCGCAAGTGCATCTTCCATTGTTACTTTTAGCATAATTCTTCGTTCTGGGTCCATAGTAGTTTCCCATAGTTGCTCAGCATTCATTTCACCAAGACCTTTATAGCGTTGTATTTCAATGCCCTTTTGGTCAATAGTCTTTAGATAGGCATCTAAATCTTCATCGCTGTAAAAATATTTTTCATCTTTTCCTTTAGATACTTTATATAAAGGTGGTTGTGCTATATATACATGTCCTTGTGAAATTAATGGACGCATAAAGCGGAAGAAAAATGTCAACAACAATATTCTAATATGGCTACCATCAACATCCGCATCCGTCATACATATTATTTTGTGATATCTCAATTTGCTTTCATCGTATGCTTCGTGTATGCCACAGCCAAAAGCGGTAATCATACTGTTAATTTCTGCGTTTTCCAAAATTTTGCTTACACTGCCAACTTTTTCGACATTCAAAATTTTACCCCTTAATGGAAGAATGGCTTGAAAACGCCTATCTCTACCTTGCTTAGCAGTTCCGCCCGCACTATCACCTTCGACAATGTAAATTTCGCAATTTCGCGGGTCTTTATCTGAACAATCACTTAATTTCCCTGGTAAAGTTGTATGTTCAAGCACACTTTTACGGCGTGTTAAATCGCGTGCATTTCTTGCCGCATCTCTTGCTCTTTGTGCGGTTAAACAACGCGAAATTAGTTCTCGTGCTGTTGCTGGATTTTCTTCAAGGAATGACCCAAAGCCGTCAATCATAACCTTTTCAACATATCCACGCATTTCTGAATTTCCTAATTTAGTTTTTGTTTGTCCTTCAAATTGTGGATTTGTCAATTTTACACTTATAACAGCATTTAACCCTTCTCTTACATCTTCACCAGATAATTTGTCGCCGTCTTTAATCATTTTGTTTTTAATAGCATAATCGTTAATTATTTTTGTTAAACTATTTTTAAATCCAACTAAGTGCGTTCCGCCTTCAATGGTATTAATATTGTTCGCGTAAGAATGTATGTTTTCAGAATAACCGTCATCATATTGCATACAAATTTCAACTTCATAATTGCTTGCAACTTTTTGTAAATAAAGTACATCACCAAATAATGTTTCCTTTTTTTCAACAAGTTGTTGCACATATTCTTTTATTCCGCCTTCAAAACAATAACTTACACTTTTATCACTTCTTTCATCGTTAAGTTCAATAGTTAAACCACGATTTAAAAATGCAATTTCCCTAAAACGAAGTCGTAATGTTTCAAAATTAAAATCAATAGTTTCAAATATTTCTTTATCAGGATAAAAACTAATTTGAGTTCCTCTTTCTTGCGTATCCCCAACCACTGCAAGCGGTGCTAAAGGAACACCTTTTTTGTATTCTTGAAAATAATGTTTCCCATTTTGAAAAATATCTGCTTTTAACCATACTGATAACGCATTTACAACTGATAACCCCACACCGTGCAAACCACCAGATATCTTATATCCGTTACCACCAAACTTACCACCTGCGTGTAATTTTGTAAGTACAACTTCAACAGCCGATTTCTTTTCCGTTTTGTGCATACCCGTAGGAATCCCACGACCATTATCACGCACACTAACGCTTCCATCTTTATGTATTGTTACAATAACTTTATTACAATAACCTGCCAATGCTTCATCAATACTGTTATCTACTATTTCAATAATTAAGTGATGTAGTCCTCTTTCATCAGTTGAACCAATGTACATCCCAGGGCGTTTTCGCACTGGTTCTAGTCCTTCAAGAACTTGAATATCACTTTCATCATATTTTTCAGAATGTTTTAATTTATTTTCAAGTTCATCAACATTTGAAACATTAATTTCATTATCCATAATAACCTCATTAAATAAAAATATTATGCTATTTAAGTGTTTATTTTTTAATCAAAAAATCACTTAAAATCTACATTTATTTATTGCTTAAATTATACCATAAAAATAAAAAAAAAACAAGTAAAATACTTAACTTTTATGCACATAAATACTTAAAAAAATTCAAAATTCTACGCATATTTTGTCGCATTTATCCATATATATAATTATATTCAAATATCTGTAAAAATAGGAGTAATTTATGGAAAATTCAAATTTAAATAATGTAAACGAAACAGTACCAAACAATCATAAAATAACAATAGATTCACGCAACGCAATTACAATAACTGGCATTACAAATGTAGAAAGTGCAAGTGAAAATGGGCTTTTATTATATGTAAATAACACAGCACTTAGCATAGATGGCGAAAAACTTAAAGTCCAAAAAATAGATGTTGACACTGGCATAGTTGAAGTTATAGGGCTTATAAAATCATTAAAATACAGCGATGCTAAACCACATAGGAGCATACTTAAAAAGTTAACCAACAAACAATAATTTTTATATATTTAATTTTAATTTTTTTCAACTTGATAATTATATTAAACAATAAATTATTTTTACTAAAAATTTAAAGCAGTTTGTTTTAAAACTGCTTTTTTATTTATTTATTTTTATATTATTTACATTCTAATTTGACATTATAAAAATATAATTTTTATTAAATTTTAAAACAATAAATATTCAATATTTTTTGTTTTCGTAATCAAAATTTATTTAGTTAATAGTTGAATAGATTAATTTGTTTAATTATTTTTTTTTTAAACAAAAATAAACTTTTTTAATAACTACATTTTTATTATTTTTTATATTATTACTTTTAATAAAAAACGATAGTTTTAAAGACAAATTTTATCTTAAAACTATCGCAATTTATTAATTAATCATCAATTTTTTTGACGCTTAAATATGCATCAGCATTATCACCAATTGTAACAGTTAAACCACCCGTAGGTGAACCTGTTGAGGCAATTGCTAAATCAATAACATCACTTGCGTCAAGGTCAACTAACATACAAGCGCATAAAGTTGCTGCATAACTTGTTCCACCAGTATCTGTAGTTGTTGCTTGAGTTGATGAAACAGTTTCATCAATATTTGTTGAATTTTTTCTAACAGCAACTTCAAATCCCACTTCTTCATTTGTTGTTAAAGCAACACGATAACAAATTTCATAAGTTCCCGCTTGTTGAACAGTTATAGCATTAGAACTTGTAGTTGTATTTGAAAGTGGCATTTCAGTATTTAAAGTTACTTGTTGATAATTACTTGCCGTAGTCAAAGTTGGTTGCTGAGTGGCATTATTATATAAACCACCATAAGCACTTAAATTAGCAGTTCCAGTTGCACCGGTTGGACCAGTTGCGCCAGTTGCACCGGTATCACCTTGTAATCCTTGTGCGCCCGCATCTCCAGTTGGGCCTGTCGGACCTGTTGGTCCAGTTGGTCCTGTTGGTCCTGTTTCACCGGTTGCCCCTGTTGGACCGGTTGGGCCAGTTGGACCTGTCGGACCTGTCGCCCCCGTATCACCTTGTAAACCCTGTATGCCTTGTGCCCCAGCATCTCCGGTCGGACCGGTTGGGCCTGTTGGTCCAGTTGGTCCTGTTGGACCGGTTGGGCCGGTTGGTCCTGTCGCACCTGTATCTCCAGCACCAGTTGGTCCGGTTGCTCCGGTTGGGCCAGTAGGCCCCGTTGGACCAGTTGCACC
>CALVZW010000028.1 GCA_944372675.1 uncultured Clostridia bacterium | reverse complement strand
ATACAAAAAAATATTTTATAATAACAAAGAGGTGAAATGATGAAGAAGTTAGTATTTTATAGATGTAAACATTGTGGGAATGTTGCAATTAAGTTAGTTGATTCAAAAGTGCCTATGTTTTGTTGCGGTGAGCCTATGGAAGTTATAAATGCGGGGCATACCGACGGAGCATTTGAAAAACATTTACCTGTTGTAAAAATTGAAAATGATAATGTTTTGGTTGAAGTTGGAGAAGTTACACATCCAATGACTGCTGAACATTATATTCAATTTATTGTTTTAGAAACGGATAATAGATATCAAGTTGTAAACTTACAACCAAATTGCCAACCTATTGTTAATTTTAAATTAGTAAATGGAGAAAAAATTATAGCAGTGTATGCTTATTGTAACTTGCATAGTTTGTGGAGTAAAGAGTTTAATAATTAATTATAATTTATAAATAAAATTAATATTAATAGTAGTTTACAAATTAAAAAACAGCAATAAAAAGTTTTAACTGCTGTTTTTTTTTTAGTTTAAATTTTAAAAAATAAGTTTTTTAAGTTTATTAATTTTTCAATAATAACTAATTTAATTTTACAAATATGTAACAAATTGTGTTTTTAAAATTAAAATTTTGTTAGTTCTTCTCTAAAATATTTTTCACAAGAAGCAATTTCTAATAATTGATTTGAGTGGTCAACATCAATATTATCTAAAAATTTTTTCTTTTTTTCAATTTGTTTTTTGGAAGCAATATTATTTTGTTTATTGTTAATAAAATGTTTATTTATAAAATTACTAAATTTTAAGTGATTAAAATAAAAAGTTTCAACAGTGTTTAAATATTTTATTAAATTGTTTAAGTTATTAATATCAATATAATCTAAATCGCAATAGATGTGATAGTTTTTAACAATTTTATTTGATTGTGTTTTAGTTAATTTGTTCTTTATTAGATTAGAATGCGGGATAACTTCAAATTGTATTTTGTCATCGTGAAAATGTTCTTTAGCAATTTTTTCGAGTACCTTATCTTGTATTTGATATTTAATTTTTAAAAATTCACAAATATTAGTAAAATTGTTTTCAGTAAGATTATTATAATTTATTTCATAAATTTTTTGATTTGTTAATACTTTTAGTTTGTCTTTATTTTTATTGAAAACAAAAGGTATAAAATTTACTTGTTTAGTGTCATAATTGTAAATGATTAACCAATTTAAATAATTTATTTGTAATAATTTGGAGTTTTTAAAATTTTTTGTATTTGACATAATAACACCTCATTTCATCTATGTTTTTTATTACTTATATTATATATTATAAAAACAGATTTGTAAATAGGTAAATAAATTTTATAAAAAACTATATTAAAATCTAAAAAATTTTAAATAAAACTTGTTAAATATCATTATTTTAAAATTAGTTGCAAACAAGAAAAATAGAGTAACTTGCAAAAAGTAAGCATTTTTTAATTTGTTTTTTGTTGTAAATTATGTTCTTTATTTTTATAGGTAGTTGCAATTTTTGTGTAACATTATTTTTATTGTTAAATTTTTAAAAATTATTTTTTAGTAAACAATTTAACTTTATATATATTTTTTATAATTTGTTTTCTTAATTTTTGTGCTTTGATTTTTTGTGTGAGTATTGACAAACAATACAATGTATGTTACAATTTGTCGAAAATGGTTGAATGTTTGATTAATATTATTACAATTTTTGTGGTTAAAAAATCAAATGTTTATGTTTAGAGTTAAGGAGTTATGATGATTGATTTAAATTTTTTATACACTTTTGCGACAAACAATAATGAAGAAAAGGAAGTAAGAGAAGATTATTACTTAAAGGCTCAGGCTCTTGTTAATGAAAGTAAACAAAATTTTGCACTTTATTATGAGGGTGTTTTGTCTGAAAGAATATATAAGTGTGTTGACGATGCTCACAGCGAATTGACTAGCATTGACTTGTTCATTTTGTTATTAGATGAATTTGGCTTTGAAGTTACTGATTTTTTAGATGCTATAAAAAATTATAATTTTGAACAAAAAAATGTAGTAGATAAATATTTTTATGATTTTGCTTCTCATTTAAGAATTTTTAATGCTTTTAACGAAATGCGTATTCGCAATAATTGGGCGTTATTTTCTGATGCTAAAACGGGTGAAAAGTTACCTCAAAATGTCATTAGTAACGAAAACTTTTTATTTAAACATCCTATAAAATTTTTAGGTGATGGCTGGTTAAAAGATGTTTTTTATTCAATGCTAAAGGAAGATGCTGAAGATGCGTTTATGACTGATGCAAAAGTTGCTACTTTACTTGCACCGTTTTATTTAAAAAATTCTTTATATTTTGATATTGATTCATTGCCTACTTTTATTAAAAACAATATTCATATTGTAAAAGATTATTGTGATGAGTTTAGAAGCAAGGAAAATCTTGAAAGTGCAATAAACAAAAGAAATTCGCTTTATGTTGAAATTTACAACAATTATTTTTCTCAAAATTTTTGGTCTTATCAAGATAATTTCTTGGATGGGTTAGTTAGCATTGATGAAAATGGTGAGGCAATTTACCGCTATGATGTTGAAAATGCTAAAATGATGTCTGTTCAACAAGTGGAAAAGGAAAGACAACGAATTGCTAAAATATGTACAAAGAATAATAAAAAGAATCAAAGATTTGTTGTTAACAAAGAGCAATGTGAACATTTTAAATCACAAATAATAGGACAAGATGAAGCGATTGAAAATATTGTGGACAAATTAATAAGTGTTTCGTGCGGTTTTTATTCAAATGACAAACCTATTGCAACATTACTTTTAAATGGCCCTACGGGAGTTGGTAAGACACAAACTGCAAAAAGTCTTGCAAATACCTTTTTTGATGGCAAGATTTACTGCGTTGATATGACAAACTTTAAAAATGAAGGTGATGTGAGTATGCTAATTGGCTCTTCACCTGGTTATGTGGGATATGGCGACAAAAATGCGTTTGTAGAATTTATTAAAAGTAATCCTAGTTGCGTTTTGCTTTTTGACGAAATTGATAAAGCAAGTCCTAGTTGTTTGCCGTTTATGATGCGTCTACTTGATGAAGGTAAATTTTCTACTGCTAAGGGTGAAACTATTGATGTATCTAAGTGCGTAATTGTTGCAACAACTAATCAAACTGTTAATGTTTCAAAAAATCGTGCTAACAAAAACTTGGAAGAACTTTCTAGTAAATCTGGTGAAAAAGGTTCACCTTTCCTTAAAGAGTTTGTTGGAAGATTTGATAGCATTTTAAATTACAATGAATTAAGTGTTGAAGATTTAAAGGGTATTTTAAGACAAAAAATTGATGAAACAATAAAAAATTATAATAGCAAACCAGAAAGCATACTTAGCATTGATTATGGCGAAAAATTGCTTGATGATATTTTACTTGAAGCAAATGCTATTGAAACGGGGGCTAGGGCTTTAAATAAATGTGTACAAGATTTATTTGTTAGGTCGATAACTCGTTATTGGGTTGAACATATCAATGATAACATTGCGGAAATTTGTGTTGTTGACAAAAACCATTTGCTTGTTGATGGTAAAGAAGTTGTGATAAATAATGCTAAAAGTGAAACACAAAAAACGAAATTTAAAGAAAATGATTTGGTTTATTTTGGTTAATTAAATTTGTTTACAAATTGAAAATGAAAATTAAGTTTAATATTTAATGTTAAATATAGTTTAAATTTTAAAGTGTAAAGATTAAATAACGAAAGAATATATTTAATTCTTAAAAAATATAATTTATTAAATAAAAAGGAACATATTGAAAATTGTATTCAATATGTTTCTTTTTGCTGTAAATTTACATTGATTGTACTGAAAATTTAACTTGGACTTTTGCTGTTATCTTTATTTTGCCAAGATTTGTTGTGTCGTCAAAAATGTCTGTGCCGTATTTATAAAGTGTTGCACAATAATAATTATCTTTTTCTTCAATCTCTGTTATTTGTAAATTATCTGTGCCAAGAGTATCTTTTGCTTTTTGTTCAGCGTTTAAAATTGCATCTTTAATTAAATCATTATAAATTGTTTTATCGTTTGATACAGTATATTCAATGCTTGTTATTTCATTTACTCCGTTGTCTTCAAGTATTGTTAGTATTTTTGTTATATTGTCTAAATTAGTTTTTATGCTAAATCTTAAATAAACATAATTACCTAATGAACTTTGTCTACAACTAACTTGGTAATTTTGAGAACTTGAAAAGGAGTCAATTATTATATTCTCATTATCTATTTGGCTTTTATTTAATTGATTTTTAATTTCATTAAACATTTCCATTGCTTTATTTTTGGCTATTTTAGAATCTAAATCCACACTTACAATATTTGCGTTAATTGTGGCATAATCTGGGGACACTTCTTTTTCTGCATATCCATCTAGTGTAATTGTTAAATTGCTAGAATCTGCGTAACTTATCAAATGAGTGTTATTGTTAGTTAACATTGGTATTACTGCTAAAATTATAAGCATTGTTAAAATAATGCCATACTTCAATATGTTTTTTGTTTTTTGCATTTTTATCACCTCGGCATTATCATTTGTTAGTTTTATATTTTTATGTATTTTTTTCACAAGTTGTTATAATATCTTTTTTTATCTTATATTATTACAAAATTTTTAAAGAAAATTACTTTTAAAGCGGGTTAATTAAATATTAGAGTGTTTAATCTATATAACTTTAAATAAATTTATAAAATTGAATTTATTAATTCAAAGTTACTTAATTTTACAATTGAATAAAATTATTATAAAATAAAAAAAAATTATTCTGCTTGTTTTAGTTAACTAATAAGAAGTTTTATTCTAGATATATTTTTTGCATTGTTTTTTTAATGAGATGTGCTATAATTAGTTTATGTACAAAACATTTGATAAATTTTTGCAACAAGAACAAATAATAAAAAAATCTCGCTTTATTGTTTTAGGCGATTATGTTGATAGTGAAAAATCTGCTACAATATGGTTAAAAAATATTAAAGAAAAGTTTTATGATGCACGACACATTGCTTATGCTTACAGAGTTATTAATAATGGACAAGTTTTTCAAAAAAGTAGTGATGACGGTGAGCCTAGCGGGACGGCGGGCAAGCCTATACTTAATGTAATTATTAATGATGACCTTATTAATGTTGTTATTGCTGTTGTGCGATACTTTGGCGGAATAAAATTAGGCGCAGGTGGTTTAACTCGTGCGTATGGTGGCAGTGCAAAATTGTTAAAGCTATTTTATGTGGATAAGTTGCAAGAATTAGAAATTCAAACTGATATTTGTAACGGTGATAGATTATTTAAGTATCTAAACAATCATAATATTAAGTATGATAAGCAGTTTAATGACAAATTGTATGTTAAAATCTATGCAAATGATTTTGAAAAAATTAAAGCAGATTTAGATTTTATTGATTTTAACAAATAATATTGTTAAGTAAATATCCAACAAAATCTAACTGAAAGTTGTAATATAAATGAAATTTTAAAAAATATTAACAAAAAGAAGGTGATAATGTGGAAATTATTGATTTACAAATGGAAAAGAATAAAAAAGCATTTGTTGCAACAACATTTGATGGTGAAAATGTCATATTATCGCCTGAAGCAATAGTCAAATTTAAAATTTGCGTTGGACAAGTGGATGATGCAATTTGGGATACTGCTTGTTTTGAAAGCGATTGTTATTATGCGTTAAACAAATCTATGAATTGGTTAACTGCTTCATATCGTTCCGAAAGTGAGTTGAAAAAATATTTAAAAGAAAGAAAATATAATAATAAAGTTGCCGAATTTGTAATTAATAAATTAAAAGAATATAAATTTTTGTCTGATGAAAATCTTGCAAAGAATTTTGTAGAATATGGGCAAAACAAAATGGGAATATTTAAGTTAAGACAAAAAATGTTATTAAAAGGCATTAGCAAAGATATTATTGACGATGCTTTAAAAGATGTCGGGGAACAAGATGACATTTGCTATGAATTTGCAATAAAGAAATTAAAAAATATGGAACGCACAAAAGAAAATATGGCAAAAGTAAATAGGTATTTGTTAAGCAAGGGGTTTGATTATGAAACAATCAAACGAACTTTTAACAAATTAAATGTTAGTGAGGAAGAATTGTGATTGGTATTGATATTGTTGAAATTAGTGAAATTGATGTTGATAAATTGATGAAAATTTTAACCGATAATGAAAAAGCCTATGTTAATAAGTCGCAAAACATTAATCGCCGTCGTGAAGTGGTTGCAGGAATATATGCTGGCAAGGAAGCCGTTTTTAAGTGTATGAATTTTGCTAATTTAGGTTTGCAAGTTTTAAACAATATTGAAATTAACCATAATGAAAATGGTAGGCCTTATGTATGTTATTGTGGCGAAAAGATTGATATTCAATTATCAATTTCGCACACAAAACATACCGCTGTTGCAGTGGCTTTAAATTAAAAAAAAATATAAATTAATTGTAATTATTCAATATTATAAAATTTAATTTTTTTGCATATATATTTTTGTTGTAAAAATAAAAAACGCACCAAAATTATTATTGCAAATTAATTGTTTTAGTTGCTAAGATTTAATATTTCATATATAATAGTGTAGGAGAAATTATGGACGAAATTGAAGATATGAATGATTTATTAAGCAAAAATGCACAAATGAACAATTCTAAAATTAGAAAAAGCAAACTTAAATTGCGTATTTTAGCAGTTTGTTTAGTGTTAATGTTTTTTTTAATTAGCAGTTTTGTTGTTGTGGCTATGTTTGCTGAAAATGTATATATTTATACAGGTGTTGAAGGTCCGTCAATGAAGCCAACAATAAATGCTGATGCTCCAAATGACAGTGAGCCGTATGATTATGCTTATGTAAACACTTATCAACAGGGTACTTATGGCGATATTATTGTTGTTAAACATACATCTAGTAGTGGAGTTACAAAGTATGTTATTAAGCGTTTAATTGCTATGGCGGGTGATACTGTTAAAATAGATAATACTGACCCATTTAAAACAAAAGTATATGTTAATGATGTATTGCTTGAAGAAGATTATTTAGCAAGTACTAATCAAAAATTTAGGGGTATTGGTAACTCTTTGAATAGCGAAGCAGGTATTACTGAAATAACAATTAAAGAAGGTTACATTTTTTATATGGGCGACAATAGAAATAATAGTGAAGATTGTCGTAACTATAGTTATCTTGATGAGCCTTACTGTGAAAAAGTGGAAAACATTGTTGGCAGGGTTGACTACATAGTCCCACACGACCAAGTCGAATCTGGCGACGACAAGGATGCTGAACGATTTTGGAATGGTATGAAAGAAATTATAAATAGAATTTTTTAGATAAAATATGCGGTTAAGTTTAACTGTATATTTTTTTTGTAATTAACAAAGTATATTTAAAGTAAAGGGTAAATAAAGTAAAGGGTAAATATGTAGATTTTATTTTGGTATTTTTTAGTTTTTTGCATAATATTTAGTTTTTTTTCTTAAAATTATGATATAATGTAATTAAAAGTAGACAAAATAATAAATTAGTAAATTATTTGTCTTTTAAATTTAAGGAGCACTTATGAGTAAAAAAGTTTCACCTATGATTAAAAGTCAAACGCGAGTTAAAAGTATGTTTGCTTTTATGAAAGAAGATAACAATAATGTTTCTAATAACGATATTAACAAATTTCATAACACAAAAAACAATGAAGATTTTAATGAAGATAATAATTTTAATAATGAATTTAATGACAATGAAAATCTTAGTTCAAGTAAACAAGTAGATGAAAATGCAAGTTTACAAAACGACAATACTGAAGTGAGTGAAACATCAAATAAAGGTGGTGCGGTAGTACTTCAAAGGTCTAGGGGTAATGTTACAATTAATTCAAGTGAAAGTAACGACGAAGAAAATAAAAAACAACTAAATACAAACAGTAGTGAAAATTTTATTGAAATACAAAGCAACACTTTTGATGGACAAGTAAAAACAGCGGAAAAAAAGACTTTTAAAACTTGGTGGCAAAACCTTATGCAAAAAATGGCACAGGGTTGGGATACGTTTATTCACAAAAAAGGTGCTACTAGATTATTAGCAATAATTGTAGTTTTAGTGGTTTTAGTTGTTGCAATGATTATTTACACTGCAACCATTAGGACAAGTGTTAAAGATTTGTTTTTAGATAATGCACGAGCATTTATCATTACTGAAAGTGATGAAAGCGGAACAGGAACTATGACAAACTTTAAAATTGATGACTTAATGAAAGGTGAACCAACAGCAAAAAATACTGCTGGATATCAATTTATTGACTTTTATTGTAAAGACTTAAATGAAGATGTATATATTAATCGTTTATCATTTTACATTTACACTGAATTTACCGATTTAACTATTAATGCAAAATTAAAAGTTTTAAATGGTGAAGAAACAGTTTATCAAACAGTTGATGCTAAGCGTTACGACTTAAATCAAAGAGTGGCGGTAAAAGTTTCGTTTAACTATGTAGGCAATTTTACTATTAACGAAAATATGACTTTTGTTCTTGAATTTGATGCTGTTAAAACTAGTAATATTGCAACCCCTTATGATGTAGAATTTTCTATCTTTAATTTGCAATATAGTTAAATATTAGTTATAAAAAATGATTTAGTTTAGTCGTTTAAAACTAAAAGAAAAAAGGGAACTTAATGTTGTTGTAAAGTTCTTTTTTTCTTTAATTCTGCTTGTTTTAAAAGTTGTTCTTTATTTTTTAGGTGATTAATTTTTGTATTTGTAAAATATATTAAAAACTAAGTTTTATTTAAAGTAAAATGTTTTGTAGATATTGACGGGTAAAAAGCAATGTGATATAATTACATAAAGGAGAAAATTATGAAAACAATATTCAATGTTGTAATGTTAGGTAAATTTGAGTGTACTTTGCCAGTGATTGACGAAGCAATAATTGATTTTGTCAATCATTTAGATAAGTCGTTTGGTAAGATTTATGTTATACAACATTTAAACTGCATTGAATTGTTGGCAAGTAGCAAAACTGACTGCATTTCTCTTATTATTGATTCAACTTCATTTGATAAATCAATACTTTTTGTTATGTACGATTCAATTTGTGAAAGGGTAAGATTAAGTGAATGTAGATACAGTTGTTTTGTTAATTACTTTGTTGATAGCAATTTTTATGATTACAAAAATTTACTTTCTAAGGAAAATGAAGAAAGAGTTTTTAATTTGCGTCAAGAATTAGTAAAAAGTATTTTAAATAATGAAAACAAATTTGTTAATGTTAATAAATTTACCAAAAATAATATTATTAATAACAAATATGTTTGCAAATCAATGTTTGAAATTCAGGCTAATTTTTTAACGGCTATTCGCGGAGAATTTGAACAAAGTGGAAAAGTTAGCATTAGTAAAAATTCACTTGATAATAGTTCAAAATTTACTAACGAAGAAAAGAAAGTTTTAAATACTATTACAACTCCTGAAAATAGTTATAAAACTGGAGATTATGATTGGTTTGCTGTAAATTGGTATGAGGGGTTAGTGGCTAATAAATCAAAAAAAAGTAAAAAGCAGTCGCAAAAGTTGAATAGTAAACAAAATAAACAAAAAAGTTTAGATTATTTTATTGAAAGATAAAAAATGAAGTTGTAAAAACTTAGTCAAATTTTTACATTATTATTAAAAAAATTAAATTTTAACTTGATAAAAGTGTAATAATATTATATAATATTATTAACATAAAAAACAAAAGATAATTTAGGAGGATTTATGTCAATCATTAAAGGAATACTCATCTACACCGCAATATTTTTGGGTTTAGTGTTGGGTGTAGGCGTAATACTTATAGGAATTATGTATTTCTTTCCACAAGTTTCAGTGTTTGGTTACAAATTTTATCACGGGAACAATGATGGTAAAATTTATGAAGTTGTGGCTGAAGACAATACGGGAGTTGGTGTTCAAAATTTAGTTCAGGTTGACGGCGAAGTTTTAAGAAATATTGATGCCGTTGAAATTGTTGCTAATAAATGGGATATTGAAGTTCTTTTATATGAAGCACCAGACAATAATGTTTCATTTTTTAGAGTGGAGTTTACTAGGTCAATAACAGGTTTTATTAAAGATGATTCACAAAATCCAAATTTTAAAGTTGAGGCGACTAAAAAGGCTTTAACTGGGGAATCTGTTGAAAAGAATGTAGTTACATTTAATGTTGTTGAGCCAGAAGGCGCATACTTTAATAGGGGTGCTAAAATTGTTGTTTGGATTCCTGACACTTTAGGTGGTGGAAATTTAAATGATATTCGTATTCAAAGTGGTAGCGGAGAAATAAATTTTGGTCAAAAATCTGTCGCA
Source organism: uncultured Clostridia bacterium (assembly GCA_944372675.1). GTDB lineage: Bacteria > Bacillota > Clostridia > Christensenellales > UBA1242 > CAKVOD01. The sequence goes on along the minus strand of CALVZW010000028.1, from coordinate 3,022 downwards.
GAATTAATACCTGTTGGTAATCCTGAAATTAATGTTGAAAACTTTTACTTAAAAGATGGTAGTAATGATGCAACTATTAATCATATAAACATTCTCAATTCATTAAATATTGATGCAACTAACAGTAATTTTAACATTGATAAAGATTTAAATTGTGATGTAAATATTAATTGCGATAAAGGTAAATATCATTTTGAAAATGTTACAGGCACAAACAAAGAAGTTAATATTAATGTAGTTAATGCGGATGTACAATTTGCAAACATTGACGGTAATGTAACACTTAAAAGTGATTATGGCTACTTTAGGGCTGATACTATTAGTGGTAACTTTTCTTCGCTAAGTCATGATGTTGACGATATTAAAAATGCTTGCGATTTAAAAATTGGTACAATAAAAGGGACTGTTTACATTCAAAACGATTCGGGTAACATAAAAATTGGACAAGTTGGACAAGTTGAAACAAATTCAACCGACAACGATTTAAGAATTGACACTTATTCAGGCGATGTTACAATTAGTAAATGTTTTGCAAAATCAATAATCATAACATCAACAAGTGGAGTTATTAACTTAGGACAATGCTTGGGAAGTCTTGATATTACTACTCAAAATGGTTCAGTTTATGTTGACTTTATGACAACTGAAGATACGGTGGATGGTGTTACTGCAAGTGCTATTGAAAATGCTGTTGAAAATTTAAACAATAAACCTATTAAAATTTCAACAGGAGTTGAAAAGGGCAATGGTGCAATTGAAGTTAAAAACACAAGAGGACAACTAACTCTTGAAAGTAATGGTAGGGGTAAAATTTATGCACTTGTTGATTATATACCTGATAAGAGTCAAAATGTAGTTAAAGCACATAATGGTAATGTTGACTTAATTGTTCCAGATTCTAGTCAATTTTGGTTAGCGTGGAGAGGTGTTTCTTCAGCAAAAATTCATATAGTTGATTTTGAATCAACTGAGAAAAAATACACAAGTTATGCAACAAACACTGAAATTTTTGATAAAGACATGGAGGGAGTTTTTGTGGGTGGAGCTATGAATAAAGGAATATCTACTCATTTTGAAGTGGATGCTAACAAAAACTTAACCATTTATTCAAAATTACACGCACAAATTAGTTAAAATAAATATTGTTTAATATATTTGAATTAAGATAAAAAACTTGCTTAAAACAAAAGCAAGTTTTTTTTTATAATTTAATAATTTAAAATTTAATAGTTTTATTATAGTTTTATTATTGATTATAGTTTGTAAATTTTTTATAATTCATTTGTTATTTGTTTAATTACTTTTGCAGGATTTCCAACTGCAATGCAGTTTGCTGGGATGTTTTTTGTTACAACACTTCCTGCTCCAATAATAGAGTTTTCACCTATTGTAACTCCTGCTAAAACAATTGAGTTACCACCTATCCAAACATTATCGCAGACATTAATAGGGGCACTTAAAATTGTTCCATTTTTCCTGTCAGTTGGGTCTATTGGGTGATATACCGAATAAAAACTTACATTTGGGGCTATGCGACAATGTGCACCTATTGTTATTGTGTTTGTGTCAAGCATTGTACAATTGTAATTAATAAAAGCATCATTTTTAATTTTTATGTTGTAGCCATAGTCGCAACTAAATGGTTGCATTATTTTAGCATTAGTTCCTAATTCTCCAAAAAGTTTTGTAAGTATTTTTGTTTTTTTATTTTTATTTTTTACATTTGTTTTGTTAAATTTTTGGCAGAGTTTTCTAGCCTCATATCTTGCTTGGCTTAGTGCTTTTTCTTCTTCAACGGTTCTTCGTGTTTCCAAAATTATTTCCTTTTTTAATTTTTATTGTTTGGTATTTGATTGTAGCAATTTTTTATAGATTTAATTGAGTTATCAAGAAGTTTTGCATATTTTTTTGTGAGTTTTAATGGCATAATTGATTGAATACCATTTTCACCAATTATGGCAGGGCGAGAATAGTTAATATCTTCTTTTTCGTCATAAACCGATACAGTCAAAATTTCGTGGCTGTTTGAAAGAATTGCATTAGTAATTTTTACTAAACTCATACCAATACCAAAATTAGTATGGCCTTTTTTGTTGATTATTTCATAAGCACAATTTCTTACATATTCAGTGCATTGTTCTTGTTCTTCTTCAGTTAAATATGAATTAATATCATTCATACCTATAATTGTTGTGTCCCACGCAATAAATTCGCTGTCGCCGTGTTCGCCTATGACATAACTATGAATTTGACTAGGATTTATTTTTAATTTTCTTCCTAAAATATATTTTAGTCGAGCCGTATCTAAAACTGTTCCGCTTCCTATAACTTTGTTAGGGGTAAAGTTAGAAAGTTTTTGTGTGATAGTTGTCATTACATCTAATGGATTGGTGGCAACTAAATAAATACCGTTGAAGTTTGTTTGTGAAATTTTTGAAATTATATCGTAAAACACATCATAATTTTTATCTATTAAATCTTGCCTTGTTTCACCTTTTTCTTGATTGCGTCCAGCACAAAGAACAATTATGTCCGCATTATTACAATCTTGATATGTTCCGCCATATATTTTGTGATAATTTGGACAATATGGTAAAGAGTCATTTAAATCTTGTGCCTGTCCTTTGGCATATTCTAAATTTAAGTCAATTAAAACGAGTTCATCAAATGGTACAGTCGATGTTGTTAGTGCGTAGGCATAAGCCATACCAACATTTCCGCAACCTACAATAACAATTTTTTTCATAATATTTCCTTTTTTTTTGATAAGTTTATTATACAAATAATATGAATGTTCGTCAAGTGTAGTGATAGTGTAATTAAAGAAAACTTTAATACTTCGTTTAAAAAATATTTGACTTAAAATTAAAAATTGTGATATACTAAAAATAGCAAAAAAAAAGGAGTGCGAGATTATGAAAATACAAAAGAATAAAATGCTAGGGGGGGGGGGGGAAGATAGGACACTATCTAAATCCAAAAAAAATTTTTAAAACAAAGGTGTTAGTCGAAATTTTTTTTT
>CALVZW010000027.1 GCA_944372675.1 uncultured Clostridia bacterium | reverse complement strand
GTTTTAGTGGTATATAGAATAACATAACTCTCAAACCTCAAATTCAAGAATTACTTATGCTTACGGCATTTTATTCTATATCATCTTTAGTTTACCAAACTATGAATTTTTTGTCAATTATATTACGCACAAGTCATTATCTATTATTATAGTTTCAATATCTTTTATTTTATATTTTTGATAATTATCTATGAATAAAACATTTAATTGCATATATTTTAACTGTTTTTTTAGTAATTCAATATCATTTTGTTCAAAAACTGAAAATGCACCCACAAATACTACTGTGTTAATTTTTGTATTTTGTATGTAAAAATCTATGTAATTTATCATGTTGTCAATTAAAATGTTTGTTTGTGGTATTTTGTAATTTGAAATTTTAATTAAATTGTCATAGTTAAATTCTTGATTGTATTCTATGTTAGTATTTAAATAAGTTTTTACTTTATCATTAATATCTAACATTATCTTGTTTATTTCGCTAAATTCTTTATAAAAATCGTTTTCTTGAATGATTTGTAAAATTTTATTATTTAAAATGTTTAAAACTTTTTTTGAGTTTAATAAGTTTGAATAATAATCATAGATAAAAAGACAATTTTTTGAAATGTCCAATATGTTTTCATTGGACAAAACAAAATTGCCTTCTTCTCCATTAGTTTGATTATGTAGTTCGTTAGTTAATTTGTAAAACTCTGTTGAATTTTCAATTATTAAAGAATAGCAAGTGTTAATGTCAAAATCAATATGTCTAGAAATGTTAATATGCACAAGTTTCATAATTCAATTATCCTTTTTTCGCTGTCAACAATATTGCTTTTTGATTTGCCTTTAAGATATTCAATGCTTGTGAATTGCTTTTCTGTAATTTGCAATAATTGTACTAAACCGCTTTTGGGCAAGTTTTTATATATTTGTTTTTTTAGTAAGTTAGATGAATTGTTATTTAGCACTAATTTACAATAAACTGATTCTTGCATCATAATAAAACCATTTTTTATCAAAAAAGTTCTAAATTTTCTATATTCAACTAAATCGTTATTTGTTAGGGTGGGTAGGTCAAAAAATATTATTAATCTCATAATTCTAAATCTCATAAAATTTTATTTTAGCCTCGTTTTTATCGTTTAGTGCATCAAGTAAACTTCGGCAATAAACTGAAATTGCGTTTTCTAAAAATTGTTTTTTGCCATTGATTTTAAGTTGTAAATTAAATATTTCAAGCATTTCCATTTTGTAAGTGCTGTCTTTTATTTCTAAATTTAAAGCCATCCTATCTACTAAAATTCTAAATGGTTCCATAAAATCGGATGAAAGGTTAAAGTAGTTGAATTCGTTGCAATGCCAAATTCCTAATTGTGTTAAATAGCCTAATTTAACTAATTCTCTGTTAAAGCAAGATAGCAATATTGCGTAACCGTAGTTTAATGTTCGGTTTATATGATTATTTTCTCGTCTTGCAAACTCGTTGCCAAAGATTGCATTAAAATACACCTTAGCAGAATGTCCTTCTCGGTTTGTTTGGTCATTGAATTGTACTTCGTTGTAATACTGGTTAAGCATATTGGCTTCCTTAATAAACTTACATTCTGTTAATAATTGTTTTTGTTGTAAGATTTTATTTTTTATTATTTCTTGCCATACATTGCCTTTAATTGTGTTGTCCCAATTAATTTGTTGTTTTATGTTTTTTACACAATTGTAATGCCCATAATAAGAAACTAGTTCGCTTTCTGGGTTGTGTTTTTCATCGCATATGATAATTTTAACATTGTTTTTTGATAATTCACTTAAAAGGGCGGTAGTAAGAGAAATGGCTGTTGATTCCAAAATTAAGTTAGATATTTCTGGAATGAACACCTTAGTTTCTTTTTCGTTTCGACACACTAAGTAGTTCATTCGCAAATCTAACTTAGAACGGTTTTTGATTACTACTGTTCTAAATCCCATATTTTCCTCATATTTTTATTATTTTTTGTTCAAAGCCTGCCGTTGATTGTAAAACAAGTTTTATGTTGAGATTGGTTATATTTTTGCTTATTAATATTTTGGCAGATAGTGCACTTTCATCAATGAGTGATAAATCAGCGGGAGTATCCCCTGTTTTAACTCTTGCAATAATTTTTGATAATAATTCTGCTTGTTGAAGTACTGTTAAATTATTAAATTTGTCATTGTTTTCGTCTAGTTTTGCTTTTAAAGTTGTTGAAAGGGCAAGATTATCATATATTTTTTTATTTAATTGATTTATTATATAATTATAAAATTCTTTATTTTGTTCTCGTGTAAGACTTTGTTCAATGTTTTGCGGTTTAGTGGCTTTGGAAATTATTACCTTATCATCAACTTCTTTTAGTAAACTATCCTTTTTTTGAGTTTTCATATCAATATATTTAGTTATAATTTTAACATAATTTGTGTGGTCATTGTCCACATACCATTGATTAGCATTATGTAGTATATATTGATTGCCTGTTTTACCGGCTAGTAAGTAACAGCCATTATCAATTAATAATGTTGATTTAATATTTACTTTTGGTATTAATATTTTAGCATTTATTAAATTATTTTCGTTGACTATATAATCAAATATTTTTTGCTCAAAATTACTATCGTCTTTATATTTTCTAACGATATAGGTTGGCACTGTTTCTATTGTTTTAATTGTGTTGCCTTTTTTATCTTGGCTTTGCACAATCATAAAATAAGCAGTGGAAAGTTTGTTAAAGCCACCATATTTATCTAAATTGCTCATTGGATTTGATAAGTTGCCTTTGAGTTGTATTTTTGCTTTGGTGTTTGGATTGTTTTTGGTGCTTTTGTAAATGGTTTCATCGTAAAATTGTCCGTTCATATTGCAATAACTCATACGAGTTATTAAACAATCTTTTTTAAAGCAATTAGATTTTATTTTTTCGATGTCGTTTTTGCCGTTCCAAACTAATTTGTCGTTAGATAAATTTTTAATTTGATAATTAAAAATTTTGTCAACATTGTTGCTTTGAACTGCATTTGTTTCGTCTGTATTTTGTTTTTGCTTTTTATAAAAGTTTCGTGGGTCATCGGTAAATTTATTATAAATTACATTGCCTACTACAACATTAAGGTAAGCATCTACTGCGTGGTGTAAATCGTTAATCTCACGAGATTTGTGTATTTCGTAATTTTTTCTAAAATTGGTTACAAATTTTGATTTTGAGTATACGATTTTTCGTGGATTATCGACAAGGGTTTTTAATAATTCAATAACTGCTTTTGCAGATTGGTTTGTTTCAACTAATTGTCTAGCAATAAATCCGCCTTTTTCATCGTCGGTTAGTTCTTCTTTTCTTGTTAATTTAGCATATTTATTTTTACTCATTAAATTTAGTTTTAAAAGGGTTTGCCAAAATGCTTGTTGATTTTCTACCCATTTAGGAAATTTTGCATAAATAGGGTAAGTGTCGCTTTTTAATTTGTTATATTCACTTTTTACTAAAACTTTGTTTTCAATGCTATCATCCTTTATGATTGCTTGCGGGATGATGTGGTCAATGTCGCAATATTGTTCATTATTGATTTTTGTTATATCTAAGTCTTCGCCAGAGTAGGCACATTTTCCTAATTGTAAATAATATAAATATAATTTGTCGCTTCTAATCGCATTATTTTCGGTGTTGTTTAAAGAATTTAAAATTTCTTGCAATTCTATTTTTGTATGTTCAAGTGCGGTTTTAAATTCTTTTGATTCATATAATTTAAGCAAGTTGTCTTTACGAGAAAGTTTTCTACCTTTTTCACCTTTTTCTTCATCCTGTCTTGTAACTTCAACGAAAATTCTTTCTGGCATTTGTCCCATATGTTCTATTATTTCTTGGACTATTTTTATGCTTTGCCAAACTCCTCTTTTTACAGCGGGGGAGCAATACAAATCTTGTACATCTTGATAAGTAATGTTTTGCAGTAAATTTTTATTGTATTGTTCTAGGACGTTAAAAAGGGTATATTGTTTATTAAACAATAATTCTTGTAAATTTTGGTTGGTATCCCAAAGAACATCAATGATGGATAATATTTCGCCTGTTTCTAAATCGGTAAACTTTAAATCGTCTAAAAACTCTTTTGATAATCTTCCCCAATCACTAAATGATAACGATTTAATGGCTTTAAGTTGTGTTTCATTAATAATATTTCCATATTCTCGTTGTATTCTGTTGAAAAGTCTTGTTTTGTCGGAAATGATGGTGTGATACTTAATAATGTTTTCAACAATTTCAAGGTTGTTTTCAATAAAATTTTCACCTAATATATTTTTTAAAGTAAAATAAGAAGAATAATTGTTAGCAAATTCCTTATCAATACCGCTTATTGTCAAATTTTTTATTTCGTCTGCGGTATAATAGTTATTTTTAACTAAAAAGTCTTTTAAATTTTTGACTGTAACTTTTTTGTTGTTTTTAAATAATTCGTTAAATATTTTTTGTTTTAATGCTATAGATATTGAGTTGCCGTCTAGTTTTAAATTATTTAGTTCATTAAGCACTCTAAATTTAGAATATAAAATAGAATTTTTTGGTAAAACATCTTTATCTTTTAAATAAGTACATTTGTTTGTCATTCTTTGTATGAAATTGTCTTCTGCTTTGTCAAAGTTGATAACTTTGTGTATGTTCCAAGGGGTTATAGGGATGTTTAATGTTTTATTAATCCAACCATAGTTATTTTCTGCATTTTCGCTAGTGCCTGTTGGCCCTACAAAATATGGAATTCTAAATTCTAATATTTGTAGTATTTTATCAATATTACTTAGTCCGTTTTCATCTTTATCTAATAAAAATGGAAATTTTGTAGCATTAACTTTTAAAATTTGTTGTAACTCTTTTTTATATAATTTATTAGGAAAAACGGCATTTGTTTTAGTTCTTTGCTTTGGTAAAAAATTATTATTATCTATTAATTGCAAAATTTTTTCTTTTCGTTGATTATAATTTTCTTCGTCATCCGCATTTTTTTGTGGTAAAGTATCTAAAATTTTTTTGACATACTTATAAAATGCTTCTTTAGTTCTATCAGTTTTTTCTTTGCCTATTACTTGTTTTTTACCGTTAACAATACCACCTTTTACATAAATAGGGTAGTTTGTTTCTTTATTATTTTCATTTCTAAACAAGTCAATATAAAATTTGGGGTAATATTCTTTAATGAAAGTCTTAAACTCTTTGAGTTGATTGTGATGTTGATTATATAAATCAACCATTGAATCACAAAGATAATCATAATTTCCTAAAACCTTTTTTAGTTGTAGTGTAGAATAAACTTCTTTGATTTTGTCAAGGATATTTAATTCTTCTTGCGTTAAAATGTTTTCTAAACTAGGTAAAATATCAGTTTCGTATTTATCGTCATTGAAACTATATTTTGTAGATTCTACTATGTTTTCATTAAAATAAAATAATTCTTTTAAATTAAATTTACCATCAACAAAAATGTCGACTATCTTTTTTGAAAGTTTATCAACAGCATTAAATAAATCATACATTTTTGTTTTAGTATCTTTCATTCCTTTGCTAAATTGCATTATATTCAAAATTGTTTGTTCATCTTCTTTGTTTAAAACTTTTAAATTAATAGGTTGTAATATTTCATCATAAAATTCTTTAATAATTTGTAAGTTTGAATTAATTAATTCAACAATATTAATATTATCACCGTATTCACCTTCGTAAAGGAAGTGTCCCCGCCTTTTTATAATATTATGTATTGCTAGATAGAGAAATCTAACATCTTTGGCGGGCTTTGTAGTCAATTCTTGTCTTAAGTGGTAAATAGTAGGGTAGTCTTGATAAAAAGATTTATCATTGTAAATATTACCATTTATATTATCGTGAAATAGTGAATCTTTGGAATTAATATTGCAATTCATTAATAATTTATCTTCTTGCCAAAGGTTGCTATATTTAATTCTTGTCAAAAAATTACTATCTATTTTGTCAATTTCTTCTTTAAAAATATCTTGTAACCAACTTAATTTTAATTTTTTTCTTGCTAGTCTTCGGCGATTTCCCCTTTGTAAGCGTCTTTGTACAGCCGTTTGTGCTTCATCAAATAATCGCACACCCCATGCTTTTTTGCCTTTAATTTTTAAAATGTTGTAATCTTCATCAGTAACTGCGAATCCGCAACTTGTTGTTCCTATGTCTAATCCAATATAATAATTTTTCTTCATTTGCTTGACTCCTGTAAATAAATCTTGTATAATTAACTTGTTAGAATAACATAACGAGTTCAAATAAATGTTTTCTAATCATAGCACAGTGGGTGCAGGGAGTCCCTTAGGGGACTCTTTTTGTTATTATATCAAAAATTTTTTTATTCAACAATTAAAATTACAATAATTTATAATAAAAATGCATACTAAGTTTGTTAATTTAAGCATTAAAAAAATTATATCTTTTGTGCTAATTGTTAAATTTTAAATAGTTTGACTTTTATTAATAAAAGTGGTATTATTATATTTATTATAATAAAAATATTTAATTTTAATTTGGTTTTATTTACATTTTAATTAGTTTTTTTTTTAAAATTAAATTAAAAATATTTACCTATCATAATTTAACATTTAAGGTTTTATAAATGTTGAAAATAGTTTGGTAAATATTTTATTCTCTATGAATATATTTTTATTAGGGGTAGAATATGGTTAGTACAAAAGTTGAAAGAAAATTATATGTTAGAGAATGGATTTTCCCTTTGATGTTTGTTTTGTTTGCTCTCATCTTTGAAATGGTGAATTTTTTAACTCTTGATTTTGGGGTTTTACCAACTTATTTAATTTTTGATGTTGCTGTAATTTGTTTGTTTTTAGGCATTTTATTTTTGTTTAGAGTGGGTAGTGTAGCTTGGATTTGTGTTGCTTCCTTTTTCTTGCTTATTCAAGTTGTACTCAACATTGCTAATGCTACTCTTTATGAAATTTTTGGCGAAATATTTAGTGTGTCAATTTTAAGTATTGGCGGGGAGGGTGCAGATTCTTTTGACCCTGAATTTTTAAACTATTTTAGTATTTTTATTAATTTATTTATTTGGGCTGTTTTTATTGCTAGTGCAGTTTATTTAAGTAAAAATACTGAAATGTCAATTAAATTAAATAAGAAAAGTAAATTTATTGTTATTATTTCGGCATTTGTTGCTTTGCAAGCGTGTGGCTTTAGTTTGTTTAATGGAAAAGTTATTTCAATGAATTTACAGGCTGAAAGCGAAAGGAAAGTTGATAATCCTTACACCGATGAAGAACTTTGGGGAAATACTTTACTTAAAAATGAATCATTTAAGCAATTTGGTACTTATGGTTTTTATGCAAAAAATTTGGAAGAATTCTTCTTTGAAGACAAAGAAATGAGTGAAGAAAATCAGCAAAAAGTGTCAAACGCTTTGAGTAGTGGTGAAAACTATGTGGCTCAATCAAAATACAGCGGAATTGGTGAGGGCGATAACTTAATTGTTTTAATGCTTGAAAGTTTTGATACTTTTACAATTGACCCTATTTACACACCGTTTTTGTGGAGTATGCGCAATGGGGAATTTGCTGGCGCACAATATATGGACTCGTTTTATGCTCGTAATAAGACAAATATTAGTGAAGAAATTTCAATCTTAGGACATATTGCAACAACAAAACTTTATAGCACTTATTATAGTAGTGTAGGACTATCTGCACCATATTCATTACCTAATTTGCTTAAAAATGATGGAGCAACTGCAGTTAACTATTTTCACGGATACAAAAAGAGTTTTTACGACAGAGAAAATGTCAATGTTGCACTTGGCTTTGATAATGTATATGGTATTGAAGATTGCTCGCTAGAAGATAAGACGCAAAAATTTGGCGATTGGATATTAGATAGCGAATACATTAAAAATATGATTGACTTATTTATTCCTGACGGACAGAGATTTTATAGTCAATATACAACTATTGCAACTCATGGCCCTTATGATGTTGATAATTATAGAATTAGTGAAAATATGCAATTTGTTGAAGATAATTTTGACAAATACTTAGATTATGTAAACAACTACACTTCTTACAAAATACCAACAAATGCAACGGAGTTGAGAAAATTTAAGCAGTACAAGGCTTTTGCAATGGATACAGATAAAATGGTAGAATATATTTTTCAAACTCTTGCCGATAAAAATTTACTTGATTCGACAACTGTTGTAATTTTTGCTGACCATAATGCTTTTTACTCTGACTTATGTTACGATGTTAAAGGAACTGACAAAATGGATGCTTCACAAATTGAGAGTAATCACATACCTTGTATTATTTATAATGATAAGTTAGTTAATGACGACGGCTCACCGCTACTTCCTAATGAAAACTTTTGTAGCACTTATGACATTTATCCAACCATTTGCGATTTACTAGGATTGCCTTACAATAGTGCTTTAGTGCAGGGGTACAGTATTTTTAGCGAAGATAGTGTAAATTCGGTGTTCGTTTCTTCTGGTGCGGGTATGATTAATAAGGATATTTACACTTCAAACATAAAAGATTTTGTTAAAATTAACGAAAATGTAAGTGAAGAAGATATTAAAAGATTTACTGAAAATATTTTAAAATATTATCAAAAACAAGAAATTGTTGAATTGATTTATCAATATAATTACTTTAAAAATTATGCTTAAAAATAATGTTTAAATTTTATAAATAAAATATTTAATTAATTCATAGTATATAGGGTTCTTAAGTATATAAATAAAAAACAGTTTGTAGATAATAATTAAACTACAAAACACAATATATCCATTTTAAGATGTTTAATGTTCTGTTTTGTAAATTTAAAAAATTATTACTTTTCTACAATCTGTTTTTTTAAATTTTGTGTAAAATGTATATTGACAAAGTTGGGGTTATCTTGTATACTAACACTAGTAAATATTAAATATGCTTTAAGTTTAAGTAAAAAAATATTTATTAAGAGGTGAATGATGATTAAAATTGAAAGAGTGCAAGTTTTTAACTTTGACAATGCAATGCGTGGAGCAAGAAATCCACTAAATAGTTGGGCAAGAAGTGATAGTTATACTGACGAAAACGGAAATTTTGTTTTAGGTCCAAACGATTTAGATTTAGCAAAACGCTTGTGCTATGGTGGACAGCCACACAGAAAGTTTGTAAGACAAATTATGGTTACAATGGATATTACTGCACCGCTTTATTGGTGGAAAGAATTTGATACATATAAAATTGGTGTTACTGCAAACTCAACTTCAACAATGCACAAAATACATAGCAAACAAATTGAAGAAAGCGATTTTAGTTGCGATAAATTAAGTGATGAAAGTTTAAAAGTATTTAATGATTTTGTTGCATACATTGAAAACAAAAGATTACAATACAATGAAAATAAAGACAAAAAAGATTGGTATGAAATAATACAAATGCTTCCTAGTTCATACAATCAAATGAGAACTTGTACAATGGATTATGAAAATTTAATAAATATGTATGAATATAGACATAATCACAAGTTGGAAGAATGGAGAGTATTTTGTAAAGAAATTGAAAAGTTACCATATTTTAAAGAAATGTTTGGACTTGATGAGCAAAAACAAAAGCAAAATGAAGAAGTGCAAAAGTAATTTTATAATTAATGTAAACAAACTGCTATTTTGTGGTTTGTTTTTTTTGTTTTCAACTAAATAAATTATTGTGAAATGTTATTTAATTATTAATTTGTTTATATTTAATATTTATTTTTTTTAAGTGTATTGTAAAAGTTAGTTAAATGTGTTATAATAAACAAAAGGTGTTATTATGGAATTAAGTGAGTTAAAAAATAAAGAAGATTTACCACAAAATTTAAAAGAGTGGTTTAGAAAATGTGATTTAGATAGAATGACCGATGGTGAATGGTTTTCTCCTGCGGATAAAAAAGTTTGTGATGTTAGAATAAATGATAAAATATTTGAACTTAATCACACAAGACCTAGCGAAACTGAAAAGATTGATGCAATACTAAACGATATTATTCGAAATGACGGTGATTTATGTGTTGTGCTTCCGTTTTTTGCTGAGTTTGGCTATATTGAAGCGGGTGAAAATTGTTTTATTGGAAACGATTGTTCGTTTATTGACGGCGGGGGAATATTTATTGGTAACAATGTTATGATTGCACCACGAGTTGTTTTAGCAACTGCAACGCATCCTATTGATGCCCAGTTACGATTAACTAAACTTACTAAATGTGCTCCTATTGTAATTGAAGATAATGTTTGGATTGGGGCAAACTCAACTGTTTTAGGCGGTGTTACTATTGGGGCAAACTCAATTATTGGTGCAGGGAGTGTTGTTACTCACGACATACCTAGTAATTGTGTGGCGGTTGGTAATCCTTGTAAAGTGATTAAAACTTTACAAACGGATAAAGAACTAAAAGAATTAAAAGATTATTTAGAAAAATAAAAGTAAAAATATTTTAGTAAAAAAAAGAACTTTTTTAAAAAAATATATTTATAAAAATGTATAAATATTTATATAAAAAATGTAAAAATTATTTTTAATAAAAAAAATAAATAAAAAAATAAAACAAAAATAATTAATAAATTTAAAAATAATAAATAAACTTAAAAACAATAAATAAACTTAAAAACAATTGAAAATCATAAAAAAACAAAGTATAATAAAATTATATTATAATTTTGTTTATTTGTAGTTTTATTAGTATTTTTTAATAAGATACTTAATAAAAACAAAATACTAAATTAAAAAAACAAAAGGTGAAAATATGGCAAAATTTGAAAACGGAAAACTTTATTTGCCTGATGGCATTACAAATTTATCGCAAAACTTTGATATAAAAGTTAACAAAAACGAAGTAAAAGAAATTTACTTACCAAAATCGGTAAAAGCATTGTTTACAAATACGTTTAAAGATTATCCTAATCTTGAACAAATACATTTTAATGATGGACTAGAATTTGTTAGCAGAAATGCGTTTGCACATTGTCCAAAACTTAAAGAATTAAATTTTCCTAAGTCAGTAAAGAGTTTTGATTTGCCGGTTTTGTATGACTGTGAAAGTTTAGAAAAAATTACAATTGAAGAAAGTGATTTGTTTAGTGATAAAGGTTGCAACTGCATTTATTTCAAAAGGGATGATAGAGTTTTGCTTGGCTGTAAAAATACAGTAATTCCAGAAGGGACAAAAGAGTTATGTGCTACTTTTCATTATGTAAAAGGATTAAACGAAGTAATTATACCGGAAGGTGTTGAAATTGTAAGAGTTGAAGCATTTAGTTATAGCGATGTTAAAAAACTTGTCATACCTAAATCGCTTACTGAAATTAGAAATTATTCATTTTTTAGATGTAACGATTTAAAAGAAATTGTAGTTGATAAGGATAATCCTAAATATGAAAGCATTAACGGCAATGTACTTGTCGATAAAATTGAGAAAAAAGTTTTATTTGCTTCAGTTGATGCTAAAATTCCTGAAGGTATAGAAATTATTGGCGCGGGAGTGTATTATGGATTTGATAAACTTGAAAGTGTACACATTCCTAGTACTGTCAAAACTATTGAAGACGAATTCTGTATGAGTTGTGATAACTTAAAACACATTGTAATTGATAAAAATAATCCTTATTTTAGCGATGGTAGTGATTATTTAGAGAAAGATTTAAAAGAAAATGGCTTGCCTAGTACAAGTTGTAATGTTATTATTGATAAAAACACTAATACTTTAATTTTGGGTGGTTCGTATTCGTTTATTCCTAATGGCGTTAAAACAATAGGATATAGAGCATTTGGGTATAGTAAATATTTAAAGGATATTTATTTGCCAAATTCTGTGGAAAAAATTTCTAGGTCAGCATTTATTGGGTGCAAAAATTTAGAAAATATTGTTTTGCCTAATGGGTTAAAGAAAATAAGTTTTGGGGCTTTTAATAATACTAACATAAAAAAGTTGTTTATTCCTGCAAGTGTTAATGTTATATCTGAAAACGCATTTGATAGTGGAAAGTTAGAAGAAATTAAAGTTGATAAAAATAATGAAGTGTTTACAGATTTAAATGGTAAAAATGTGTTAGTTCATAAACAAGATATGCGATTAATAAACGCTGTTTACGATGCAACCATTCCTGATGGAATAGAAATTTTGGGCGAAAGTTCAATGGCGGGCAATAACAGAGAGAAAATAGTAACGCCAAAATCTTTAGTTATAATAGGTAAAAGTGCTTTTGAAAAAAGTGATGTAAAAGAATTAGTTTTAAATGATGGGCTAAAATCTATTAAAGATTTTGCATTTAGTGAATGTAATCAATTAGAGAGTGTCAATATTCCGCAAAGTGTTAAAGAAATTGGTGCAAATGCCTTTTATAATTGCAAAAACTTAAAAGAAAAAACAATTTATTACAAAACATTTATTGACTATGATAACTTTAATTTAGTTGATTATGCAACGATTAATTATAAATATGAAAGCATTAAATTACCTAAAATTGTTGATTATACTAATTCTCGAAAAGGGCTTGCATTTAGGGGCGAAAATGGCGAATGTATTTTTCCGAGCAAAGAAAGTGATGTTGTAAAAATAAGTTATGATGATTTAATGATAAAACGCACTCCACAAAACCAGTTAGAGAATGTAGAACTTAAAAACTATTATAAATTATATGAATGGAACAAATGCGAAGAATGGGGAAAAGGATATAAAGTTCCGCATTATGTAATAGTTAATGAAATGCCTGTTGAAGAAATTAAACTATTTTACAAGGATAACAACAAAAAGAATTGGTTTGCTTTAATGCAAGCAAGTAAACCTAGTGATAATAAAGAAAGAACTGCATTGTTTAAAATGGCACACGCATTAGGGGTGTTTTGTGAAAATGGTGCAGAAAGCGAAAATGCAAAAAACTTTATTTTAAATGAGATATTAAGCGAATATAAACTAAAAGATATTTATCCAGTTGTAAGGAATTTTAAAAGTGATGAAACGCCTTTTAATCCTGTTTTTGCCGAATTTTTTATGAAATACTTTAATGGCCCTGACTTTTTAACTTACACAAATGAAGAAACGGGCGAAGAAATTGATTTGCTAACTGCTTGTCATAACGATTTTAAAAGAGTACAAGAATTATTTCCAGAGAAGAAAGTTACAACAAGACAAGATAACGAAAGATTAACTCGTTCGCTTGTTATTAAAGCATTGACTGATAGACAATATAAAAATGTAGATGAACGAGCAAAATCACTTGCTGAAAAAGTTGGATTATATGGTTACAAACAAAGCGAGTTTGAAAAGTTGCAAGATTGGTTTATTCAAGGGCAACAGGTGGAATGTGTTTTTGAACCAATTAAAAGTAATGATGATAATGATGTAAAATATGAAGTTTTATCAAAGGATAATCCTTTTGGTGCAGTATTAGGAACGGCTACAAACTGTTGTCAAATTGTTGGAAGTGCGGGTGAACCTTGTTTAAGATATGGTATGACTCAACCAAATTCAACCTTTATAACATTTAAAAAGAAAGATAGATTACTTGGTCAAGCGTGGGTTTGGTATGACGAAACTACAGGACAAATTACATTAGATAACATCGAAGTACCACGAAAGGTTCTTGAAGATGTTGAAAAAAATGAAGAATTAAAGAAATCAATAATCAAGTGCTTAAACACAATGACTGAAGATTTAAAACAATCATTTGAAAAGAGAAATTTGATAGTTAATAAAATAACTGTCGGTTTAGGGTGTAATGATTTTGGTAAAATTTTAAAAGAAAATTACAAGCGAACTAAAGAAGTCAAATTATTAAGTGGGTATAATAGTTACACTGATGCAAGAACTCAAGTTTCATTATATGAAAT
>CALVZW010000026.1 GCA_944372675.1 uncultured Clostridia bacterium | reverse complement strand
AATATAAATAAGTTAGCAATACTTTCTTCGGTGTAACTAGCAATAGTAGTTATTGTTGATATCGGCCCAGTAACACCACTCAATGACACTTGCCCTGTTATTAACATAAACAAAAATTGTAGCACTTGCCAAGCCATTTCAATCGTCATAGGAACAGAACGCGCTAAGGCTGTCCAAAAACTTTGTGGTGCAGGTGCAACCGTTATACCTAAATTAAAATATGTTTGCCCATCTTTTTCAACGGTTTCAATGTTTAAATATGTATTGATTGTTTGTCCATCTCGTTCAACCGTTATTGTCACACTCTCTTTATCTAAATTTTGCGATAACAAAACATTAAAAGTATCTCCACCGCAAAAATCTATTTTGACGCCGTCAATTTCTGTAATAACATCGCCAGTTTGCAAATGTGCGTTTACCCCTGTTGAGTCGATTTGTGTTACTTTTGGTATGTCGTAACCAAACGACACTAGCAAAATAATTGTAAATATGATTGCTGACAAAAAATTAAATAGCACGCCCGAAAACTGAACAATTAATCTTTGCCAAGCAGGTTTTGAATTGAAATCACCTTCTTTTGTTACTTCCGTATCTTCCCCAGCAAAAGCACAATAACCGCCTAATGGTAAAATTCGTATTGAAAAAATTTCACCATTCTTTTTAGTCTTTTTATATATTACCTTTCCAAAACCTATACTAAATTCGTCAATTTTAAATTTAAAAATTTTACCAGCCGTATAATGTCCTAATTCGTGTATTGTTATCATAAGCAACAATATGCAAATTGCTAGAACAATATAGCCTATATATGTCAAAATATCAACAAATGACGATGCTAAAAGTTGACTAACCATCTTACCCCTTTAATAATGATACAAGCGGAATGAACTTCCGCTTGTGTAAAAAAAACATAAAAGTTAAACAACAAACGAAATATAATCTTTTACATTTTTTCTTATAAGTATTAAAAACAAATTACAAAGAACAAAATCATAATAAGCAAATTAAAACAAATGCCATTTAATCTGTCCATAAATCCGCCGTGCCCAGGGAACACTCTACCAAAGTCCTTAACAAATGCTCTTCTTTTTAAGAAACTTGCAAACAAATCGCCTAAACTTGTTGCCAAAGCACCAAGAAAACCAAATATTGCAAAATGCCAAATTTCTACGCCTACCGATTCAAATACTAAATTAAATGAATCAAATGCGTTAAAGATTGCGTACATTATTAAACTTGATATTGTACCCATAACTAGTCCAGTTATAAAACCAGAAATTGTCTTGTTAGGACTAATCAAAGGACACAATTTTTTGCCTTTAAACAACATACCGCCAAGCATTGCAAAAGTATCAGTCATCATTGAAACAACAAAAACCATTAAAATTGCAAACAAGCCAAAAACTTCATCAGTTGCATCGCTTCCCACAACTCCTAATGAACATAGGTGATTAAGCATATACATTAACCCTAACAACAATGCTGGATATATTATTATATTCAATGTGGTTATTGATTTATTCATTAAATATTCTCTAGCACTACCAAACTTTTGCTCATCATAAACAATTTTTTTTCTAAAACAAAACGGCAAAATTAACAAAACAATTGATACAGCAATTAATAAAGTTAATTGTAAAATTATCATTTGATAAAATGCTAAATCTAAAAATATTGGAATAAGTACAAGTGCCAAAAATGCTACTGCATAAGTGTAAGGTATCCATTCAAAAGCAGTATTGCCCCGTCTTTTAAAGACTCTTGTAACTTCATAAATCGAAACAATAACTATCGCTAGCCAAAAAACATCAAAAACAATAGGTACAAAATACCTAATCAACAAAGCACAAATTAGTACGCCCAAAATAAGTGCCGAAGAATAAATTCTATCTTTCATCATTTGCTTTTCCTCAATTTAATTTACCAAATTTTCTATTTCTTTTCGCATAACTATTAAGTGCCTTGTTTAAATGCTTTGGTGAAAAATCTGGCCAAAATGTTTTTGTAAAATATAACTCAGCATACGCCGATTGATATAACATAAAATTGCTTAATCTAATATCGCCCGCTGTCCTAATGATAAAATCAGGGTCAGGCATCCCTTTAGTATATAACGCATTTGAAATATCTTGTTCATTAACTTTTGTTTTACCGCTTGCAATGAGAGTGTTAACAGCGTTTACAATGTCATCCCGTCCGCCATAGTTCATAGCAATGTTTAACACAAACGCATCGCAATTGTCGGTATCTTTTTCAATTTTTTCTAATTCTTTTTGTAAATCTTCTGGAATTTTTGATATATCACCTAAAACACAAATTTTAATATTTCTTTGCTTTAATTCATTGTTTCCTGAAGATGCATTTTTTTCATTTTGCTTTTTAATATAATCTCTTAAAAGCCCAAAAATATAATCAATCTCTTCTTGTGGTCGTTTCCAATTTTCAGTTGAAAAAGCAAAGCAAGTTACATACTTAATTCCAACTTCAAAACAATAATCTACGATTTTTTCAAGAACATCCGCACCTTTTTTATGTCCCATTTTACGAGGTAAACCGCGTCTTGTAGCCCAACGACCATTCCCGTCCATTATGAATCCTATATGTATAGGTAATTTATCTTTTTTAATTTTCATTTTCAATCCTTTTTTTGCTAAAAGCATATTAAATTATCTTACAATATTTTATGCCAAATTTTGCAACTAGTTACCTACATTAAAGGATTGGTAAATTTTTAATTTTTTATACTTCCATAAGTTCGTTTTCTTTGTCTTTAGTCATCGCATCAATCTTATTAGTTGCATTGTCTAGCACTTTTTGAATTTCTTTTTCAGCCACTTCTAATTCGTTTTCAGTAATTTTACTATCTTTCTTTAAAGTCTTGTATTGGTCAATAGTATCTCTTCTAACATTTCTCATAGCGACTTTTCTTTCTTCGCACATTTTCTTAACAGTTTTAACTAAATCTTTTCTTCTTTCTTCTGTTAAAATAGGCAATGATAAACGAACTACTTTGCCATCTTCACTAGGATTAAGACCTAAATCGGAATTTTGAATTGCTTTCATAATGTCCTTAATTGCATTAACATCCCAAGGTGAAATAACTATTGTTCGTGGGTCTGGACACATAATGTTTGCCATTTGATTAACTGGTGTCATTGTGCCATAGTATTCAACCATTAATTTATCAAGCAATCTAGGATTAGCCCTACCTGCTCTTAATGAAGCCAAATCTGCACCAAAAGCACTTACAGATTTGTCCATTTGTTCTTGCATATTTTGAATATAAATTTCATTTTCTGGATTTTGAAATAACATTTTTTACTCCTTTCTTTTAAAACTGCTTCTGCAATTTTATTTGCAAATAATTATACAAGAAAAAAAGCAAAATTGCAACTGTTTTAATCTTAAATAGTTATTTTATTATATTTTTTATATTTTATTAATTAATAAAAAAAGGTGTAAAATTACACCATATATTCATTAATTTATTAACAAGTTATTATTTTTTTTATTATTTACTTTCGCTATCATTTTGAATATCGTTACTTTTATCAACATTATTCTCATTTTTAACAACTATACTGTCATTTTCAATAGGTTTAACATCTTCTTTTTGCAAATTATCATTATCTTTTTTCTTTTTAAAATATTTTAATAAATCAGTTTTATTTTCTTGCCCACGATAAAGCCTTAATATATTAGCACGATGTCCATAGTAAACCAACGCAAGCATTAACACAAGTGCAATATAAAGCCCAACATTGTTGCCTTCTGGAACAAATATCATTTGTAACACTACAAGTGTTGTAATAAAAAGCATTGAAATTGCACTCATATATTTTAGTGCAAGCATACAAATAAAACAAATTATGAAAACAACAATTGTTACGATTGGTTGTGCAACTAAAAACACACCAAACATCGTAGCAATTCCCTTGCCACCTTTAAATTTATATATTACAGGGAAATTGTGTCCTAGTACCGAAGCAAACCCACATAAAAATAAGGCAAAATAACTTTCGTTAGTTCCATACAAAACAATATAATTATCTAAGCCAGTGTAACCGCCAAATACAAACACTGCCACAAGTGCTGGTATTACTCCTTTAAGTATATCAAGGAAAAACACCGCCATACCTGCTTTACCACCAAGAGTTCGCAAAGTATTTGTTGCACCAGGGTTGCCACTGCCCTTTTTTGTTATATCTACATTTTTTCGCCAAGCAATAATGCGTGCAAAACTAATATTGCCCAAAAGATATGAAAAAAGCACCAATGCTATTAATAAAGTAACTACCATTTAATTTTTTAATCTCCATTATTAATTTTATCACATTTTAATCTAATTGACAACTACTTAAGCATTAATAACATATTTTCTTTTTATTTTACTTTTCAAATTTTTAATCAATGAAATAATGAATAAAAAATATCACTTTTTAATGTGCTAAAATTAATTTTTCGATATAAAAAAATTATTATTTCTTATATTTTTGATTGCTTAAACCAACACAAATAATATATAAAAACATAGTTAATACAAAGTATAATTAATTAAAAAAAAGCAAAACACACGAAATGTTTGCTTAATATTCTTTATTACAATTCAAGTTCATTTTCATTGCTTTTGTTTTTCATCCCTTGTTTTGATTTATTCTGTAAATCAACATTTAAATTTAATGTACTGTAGTTATTAATTTTATCAACCTTATAATCGACAATAGACTTATCTTTTTCATTTATTGCCAATAATAAAATATCATCAACGCGTAACTTACGATTGTCCCTAAAATTCATATTTAACAATACTTCATTTGCAATAAAAGCACCAGTTTTTTCTGCATTATTTTTTGGAATAGCAATTTTAGTTTTACTTACACCGAAAGGGTCAAAATTTAAAATAAAATCGTCTAAGGAAGATTTTACATCAAAACTTTCAATTTTTATGATGTTATTTTCATCAATTTGATAATCGTTTAAAACAAATGGTACAAACTTGAAAAGTTTATCATTACTATATACATCAAAATAAAATTTAATTTTGTCCGTTAAATTAAAAAATTTAATATCAATTTTGCTATTATCTATGTATGCACCACCATCTTTTAATGAAATAAAATTTGCATTCAATGGAAAAAATATAACCCCATCTTTAAAATCTATTTCGTTTACAATCTTCTTTCTTATTATCAATTCAAACATTTTATCCAAAGTGGCTTTTTCATAATCTAAATATTCAATTTGGCATAATTTTTCATTATCATAATAAACAGTAAATTTATTTACAGCACATAAATCACTTAAACTAGTGTATCCAATATCTTGATGTATAAATTCCCCTTTTTGACCCAAATTAACTTCTTTTGAATAAATTATATTTAAAGGAAAAGTAAACTCAAAAGTAAAGTCTTCTTTTTTATACACAACATTATTACCATTAACTATAAAATCTTTAATTTCTAATCCCTTACAATAATTAAAAGATGTTCTTAACTCTTGAATATTGTCTATAACTCTAAGATTATCTGGATTTTTAAACATATTTCCTCCTTAATAAAGTATAATACCATATTTTTACTTAAATGTCAATAAGACATTTACTTGCATTTTACATTTAAAAGCATATAAAAAAACTATCTTACTAATTAAGATAGTTTTTAAATATTATTCGTTCCAGTTTCTTTTTTCCATACCTTCGCCAACTTCAAATACTACAAAGCGACGAATTGCAACTTTTTCACCTGTTTGCATTGTTGCTTCATTAACAAGGTCTCTAATTGTCATATCAGGATTTTTAACATAGTTTTGTTCTTCCAAACATACTTCATTAAAGAACTTTTCAAGTCTTCCATCAACAATTTTGTTTAATACTGCTTCAGGCTTACCTTCTTCAAGTGCTTGAGCCTTTGCAATTTCTCTTTCTTTGTTAACTACTTCTTCTGGTACATCTTCTCTTTTTAAATATTGTGGTCTTGATGCTGCAATGTGCATTGCAATATTGTTAACCAATTCAACAAATTTGTCAGTTTTTGCAACGAAATCTGTTTCGCAGTTTACTTCAACCATAACGCAAATCTGTCCTTGGTTCATATGGTTGTAAACACCTACTCTACCATTTGATGCAATTCTATCACTTTTTTTAGCGGCTTTTGCCATACCTTTTTCACGCAACCAATCAACCGCCTTGTCAAAATCGCCATCACATTCGGTGAGTGCTTTTTTACATTCCATCATACCGGCATCTGTTCTTGCTCTTAATTTTGCTACATCTTGTGCTGAAATCATAATATTTTTTCTCCTAAAATTTATTTCTTATATTTGTTTTATATTTTACACTTTACCCTGCAATGTGTAATTTTTTATTTTTTCTTTTCGCTTTCTTCAACTTTTTCTGCTATTGTTTTTTCTTTCTTTTCTTCAACTGCTGTTTCGCTAGTTGCTTTTTCTTCTTTCTTTACTTCTTGTTTTTTGTTGTCTTTCTTAGCAGGTTTCTTGCTCTTTTTCTTTGCTTTTTTGTTTGCAGCATCTTCTGCTAATTCGCTTTCTTTTGCAGCAGTAACATCGGTTGTTTCAAGTGCAGATTTCAAATCAATTTCTTCATCGTCAAAAGCACTTCTATCAATTTCAATACCTTCGCGTGCTTCAATTACTGCATCAGCGATTGAACCAGCAATTAACTTAATTGCTCTAATAGCGTCGTCGTTTCCAGGAATACAAATGTCAACATCATCAGGGTCGCAGTTTGTATCAATAAGTCCAATTAAAGGAATGTTCATTAATCTTGCTTCCTTAATTGCAATAGCCTCTTTCTTTGAGTCAACAACAAATATAACCCCAGGCATAGATGTCATATCACGAACACCATTCAAATTTTTAACAAGTTTTTCGTGTTCTTGCTTTAATTTTAAAACTTCTTTTTTTGGTAATAAATCGAATTCACCTGTTTTTTCCATTTGTTCGATTTTCTTCATTTTTTCAACACTTGAACGAATTGTTTTGAAGTTTGTAAGAGTACCACCTAACCAACGATTGTTGATGTAGAACATACCGCATCTTTTTGCTTCTTGTTCAATTGCTTCGCTTGCTTGCTTTTTAGTACCAACAAACAAAACTGTCTTACCTTCTTTAACAATTTCTTTAACAAAATTGTAAGCCTTTTCAGCAAGTTTAACAGTGTCTTCAAGATTAATGATGTGAATATCATTTCTAGAAGTGAAGATATACTTCTTCATTTTTGGATTCCATTTTCTTGTTTGATGCCCGAAGTGAACCCCTGCTTCAAGCAATTGTTTCATAGATATTATTGGCATAACTTTTAATTCCTCCTCGTTTTGCTTCCTCAAAGGTTAAAAACTCCGCAAAGAACCATATAGGCACGACTTTACGAATGCACTTTGAGTGATTTATATTATGAACGAAAGTATTTTACCATAATTAGAAAAAAATTGCAATGATTTTTATATGTTTTTTTTAATTTATTTATTTTTTATTTTTTAATAAAATTTTATTGTGAAAAAAAATGTTTTATTAATATGCTACTCAATTCCTATCATTATTTGTAAATTTTTCTTTTTTATAAAATTTTAGTAATGCAATAATAATTGCTACAAATTCTAACAAATCTAGCAATGCCGAAGTATATACTTGATTAACTATTGCATACAAAATTAACAATGCATTAGGTAATAATGACATATATCTAATCGCTTGCATATTCTTCATAGACATTGATATTGTAAATAATATCGGTGTAATTATGACAATTACATCATAATAGTCTTTAAAAAATATAATACCAACTGTTAAATAGCAAATAATGAAAATAAAAATTAAATAAACAGGAGAAGGTTTTTGTTTTTTCTCATAATAATAAAGGATAATAATTCTTACAATAGAAATTAATGTATTTATTCCAGCAACTAACACACTGCAAAAAATAAATGAAAAAGCATAGAAAATATTAGCAATTATATTAAATACAAAAAAATTTCTTTTATCTACAAAAAAATAAGAAATAATGATAAGAATTAATGCAATTCCCCCCATAACTTGTGCCATGATAAAATACATAATAATATTATATATCATAAATATAAAAAAAACAAGTTACGCAATTAAAATAATTAATATGCTTTTCATAATTCCTAATAAATACCAAGTCATATATTGCAAATTCATTTTATCAATGAAATCTCAATAAAAATTTTTTAATAATTTTTATTGCAAAGATATGGCTGTTTTAATAATATGTTAATAATAACCTTGTTTTTTTGTATAGCATATTTATATGCTAAGTCAGTCCCGCTTTTAGGTTGATAAAAACTAATATCAGCACTAGCCCTTTTTCTTTTTGGTGGTAAATAATCTTCGTCATAATAAAACACACAATAATCGCTATCATTAATCATAGCATAATTTCGTTCTACATATCCTGCCTTACCAGATACATATTTTGTTTTGTGTTCAAATTCTTCTTCAAAGCCCAGTAAATGAACTTCCTGTTTTAAAGTATTTGAATAAATTTCTTCCCATTTTAGCCTTTCGCATTCCAATATACAAACTTCACTTTTACAAGTATATGATATTCTTTTAATAAAAGTATAAGATTGTTTTAATTGTGTAACAACTTTATGACATAAATCATTAAATTCACTATTGCTACCAAATAAAAATATAGAAACATTTTTATTGACTATTAAATCTTCAATAGTTAATTTTAAATTATTTACAAGTTCTTGTGTTACATTAATTTTTCTATGTCCAAAAAATGCACAAATTTTATTTTTATTCATAACCATTCTTAATGTAAGTGCAGAGCACTTCACCTATATTGTACATATTTATTACTATAATGTCAAATATAAGTGCAATGAATTTCACTTAAATATAAAAATTAGGAGTTTTTATGAACTTAAACAAAGCATTCGCAATAAGATTAAGTAACTTATTAGCAGAAAAAAATATGAGCAAATACAGACTTGAAAAAGAATCAGGACTTTCACATTCTGCTTTAAGATACATTTTTAATGAAGTTAATACTGATGTAAAATTTTCAACTATTGTAAAAGTATGTTATGCACTTAATATGTCTTTAACAGAATTTTTAGATGACAAAATATTTTCACTGGAAAACTTGGACACAGATTAGATTAAATACATAAGGAAGTGAAGATGAAATTAAACAAAGCATTTGCGTTGAGAGTTAGAGAAATTTTAAAAGATAAAAAAATGACGCAATATAAATTAGCACAAGAAACAGGTTTATACCATAGTACTTTAACAGACATATTAAATTGCAAATATCAAACACCCAACTTTAAGAATATGGCATTAATCATTAGAGAATTAGGTATGACAATGACAGAATTTTTTGACAGCGAACTTTTTGATTTCGATAAATTAGAAATTGAAGAAAAATAGAAATTAAAATATTAAGGTAAATTATGAATATATGTAAAGCAGTTGGTTTAAGGATATCAAACTTACTTGTTGAAAAAAATATGACATTATATCGTTTAGAACAAAAATCTGGTATTTTACACGGAACAATGATGTGCATTATCAACGAAAGAAATAAAAATGTAACACTAAGAACAGTAATGCAACTTGCACGGGGTTTTGATATGACTTTAATTGAATTTTTGGACGATAAACTATTTTTAGATGAAAATTTAGAAATAGATTAACACAATAATAACAAAACTAATTTTAAACTATAAGACATATAAAAAATATTTAGTTTAGTAAATACACAAACAAATTAAAAATAGTTTGTAATATTTTTAGTACAAAAAAAAATCACCAAATAAGTAATTTATTTTTAAGGTGATTTTTTTATTTTATTCTACAGGTATAATTTTTATGTTGTCAATATCTTTACCAGTTGAATCTTTAACAATAGATACTATTTGTGCAACTTCGCTTGCTTCAAGTGTTGCATCTTTAACAATTACATTTATGTTTGATGTTGTCATTGTTACTATTGTATCTTCAAAGCCTTTTGATTTAATCAAGCCTTCAAGTACAAGTTCTTGTTCCATCATCTTTACAATTTCAACTTTTTTGTTTTCAGCAACTTGCTTTGCTTCTGCTGTTGCTGTTTCACTTGAAATTATTGCGTCCAAATATAAAATTTCTTGATTTCTTGTCGCTTGTCTATCTGCTCGATATGTTGTAAAGAAATTTGCAGAAGAAATTTCACCTGATGTTGGTTGTGATGGTGTACTATTATTGAGTGCTAGATTTAAAAATCCTGTTGCAACTAATAATACCATCATAACACTTAAAACTATAATTTTCTTTTTCTTGCTAACCATTTTTTAAACTCCTTTAGATTGCTTTTTTATACAGTTTATTAGATGTATGTCCAACTTAAAATATGACTGTTTTTTGTAATTTTTTTAATACTTATTTAATTTGTTATTTTTATATATTTTTCGACATTTTTCTTAATGTAATTATTATTAATTATTGTAAAATTTATCAATAGTAACAACTATAAATACGAATATAATTTTTTACAATTTAATTTAAATTAAGTCAAAGTAAGTTCATTTTTTAAACTAAATTTACTTATTATTAAAGCACATTATTTATCATATAAAAGTATTTTTACAACATTTTAAAGTAATGCTTTTAAACATTAATATAAAATTTCAATATTTCCGCTAGGAACAGTTATAAGAGCCTGAATTGCTTTAAGCAAATTGAGTTTTACATTAACATCTTTTGCCCCATCAGCAACTACAACAACCCCTGCTATTTTTGGCATAATTTCTAACAATACCAACGGCTCTTCACCACTACTTCCATCAATTAATAAAGGTTTTTCTATTACTACTATTTCTTCTGTTTTAGTAGTAACACCATTTTCAGTAATACTTTCGGTATGCGTTGTTTGCTCAACATCCTTTGCAATAATAAACTCGCTACTGCTAGATAATGTAATAACGACACTTACTTCTCCAGCCCCAGAAATTTTAGAAAGAGTGTTTCCTATTCTTTCTTCTAAATCTTTTGCGTAACTTTCAGCATTAGTATATTTTATATCATTAATTGAACCACTACTGCTTGAACTCTTTGATGTACCAAACGAACTAAAATAGATAAGTAACATTACACAAATTATTAAAACGGCAATAACGATTTCGATATTTTTGATACTTTTTATTTTTTTAAAAAAAGGAAATTTGCTCAAAAAACTTTCTTTTTTTTCTTTTTCTTCTTTTTGCTTAACTTCTTTTTCATCATTATTAGGTAAATTATTAATCATAAATCTTTATTGTCTCCTTATCTATTTTTACAACAGATTGCACTATTTCAATAACTTTTGCATTAGATACCGAATAATTAACTTTTTCTAAATCAATAACAATTTGATTTATTGTGTAAATGTTGTCTTTATATTCAGCATCAACACTTACAGTAACACCTTTAATATCATCATCTTCAAAAGCCTTTTCAATAGATAAAATTATCGCAGTATTTTTTTGTTTTAAAATAATATCTAAATATGATTCATTAATTTCAATTTCAGATGAAGGCAAATTAATTTCACCTTTTTTAATGTTGTTAATTAAATTAGGCAACGGTGCAACTAATGTAAAAATAACAAACAACACAAAAATACTTTTAACATATTTTTTAACTTGTCCATCAACAAGAACAAGGTCGACAATAACCCCAAGTAGTACTATGCCGACAATGCTTAAAATATATGCACTAAAAAATTCCATATTATTTCATTAAAATTTTTGCAATGATAGCAGAAATTGCACCAATAATAGTAGCAAAAACTACATCCCATAAAAATGTCAAATCGAAAGCGAACGAACCATTAAGCACTGAAAATAACAAGAAAGATAAAACCGCAAACAAAGCACCTACAATCATACCTTTATATAAGTACTTATCATAAGATTTTTTAAGACAAACCCAAACGCCAAAAAATATTGATACGATTTTAATAATTTGATTTACAATATTAATAACATTTTCGCCTAAAGCCATCCACTTGACAACAAATGCGAAAAGCAAAATAGCCACCATAACAATACATAAAGCGTAAATAGTGCCTTTAACGATACAAAGCCAAAAATTTGACATATTGCTCTTAGTCTTTTCCACAATATACCTCCAATGCTACATTTTATGTTTTGCATAAAATTTTTAGAACGAAAGACATAAATTTAAAAAAAATAAGTATTAATTTTTAAAACAATCAAACTAAATTAGACATAAAAACGCATATATTAACAAAAAACAACTATACATAAAATATAGTTGCTATACAAATTTTTAAAAAAATTACATTTAAATTTTTAGTTTTTATATAAAAATTTTGCCCACACAAACATATTAATTAAAATAATTTTTATCATAAATTTCCATATAAAAATTATTTTTATTTTAAATTTTACTAAATGATTACAAAAATATTAATATTATGCGTATAAATTTGATATATATAGTTGCAAATTTATTTTACTTAAATATTTTCTTTATAAATTAAATAATAACATTATTATTAATATTTGAAGTAAACACCTGATAAGAAATTGTTGTATCTTTAAAGTTACTCAATACTAAAGTTTTATTATTCTGTAAACCACCACCGTTTACACTATAACTTACTGTTCCCAAATAACTTAATACAAATTGTATTTTATATTGTTGTTCACTATATGCTAGTTTTATTGTTGCTTGACCTTGCACAAACATTTGACTTTTTAATACATTCCCTTCATATATGTATACAAAGTAATTTTGATTGCTATAATTTGTACAATTTAAAGTCAGTGTTATTTCCGGTACTATTTCCCATTGTGCATATAAAGTTGTAATTGTAGTAGTATACAAACTGCTATCTTGATTAACATTTCCTGCACTATCAATATACTGTTGGCTTGTGGTATTGTTTTCTTTGTAGTAACCTAAAAATCTATACCCTTCCTTTGTTGGCGGTGTTATTGTTGTTACAGTTGGAACACTATTAACTATTTCTAAAGAACTTGTTCCACCTTCCCCATCATTAGATAATGTAATATTGTAATCTTTTGGTACTTCTTCCCACTGTGCTTGTATAACATAGCCGTAATATACTCCGTACATATTAGCAGTATACAAGAATTCTAATTTTTCATTATTTTCATTGTATAATTTCTCATTTCCACTTTCAAAACTAACTTGTAATGTTGTACCTTCAGGAGCAACAACATCAATAGATTTTAAAATTTTATTATCAATAATAACATTTTCTTTTATTGCGTCCAACAAACCAGTTAATGATACTTCGACAAGACTTGAAGCAGTTGTAATGGTTACTTCCTGTCCCGGAAAAGTGCTACCACCATCAATAGCTAAAGCAAATATATTTGAAGCTTTTAAAATATCCTTTAATTCATTTCCACCGTATGAGTAAGGATCTATTAACTTCCAATTAACTTTTTCAGTATTTGTAGGAGTGGGTGCTCCATTTGGACTATATTTTACAACATCAGAAAATATATTCCAAGAATCATTGTCTCCATTATATTCACCATCCGACAGATTTATGTCAAATATAATATGTAACCCATATTCTGAAAGTGCATCAACCTTATTTACATTCTCCACTTTTTGCGATATTACTATTTGACATAATAAAATTAATAATAGTAAAAAAGAAATAGTAATTATTAATTTTAATTTGTCATTTTTGTTAATTAAATGTTTTCGTAAGTTCTTATCATGCATTTTTCACCTCTTGTTTAGATATTAGCACATATTTATGCATATTGTCAACTATTTGTATATATTTATGCATATTTTGTCACATATTGCACAATATTTACAAGTACTGTGAAATATTTAAATACCAATAATAATATATAATTTTTGTTAAAGAGGTTAATATGGACAAAAAAGATATTATTGAACGAATAAAGCAAATACGTTACAATGCTGGATTATCAGCAAGAGAATTAAGTCTAAGAATAGGCAAAAACGAAGCATACATTTCACGATTAGAATCGGTAAAAGATAGTTTTGAACCTTCAATTTCAACACTACTTGATATAATTGAAGTATGCAATTCTTCCCCCATTGAATTTTTTTATGAAAACATTAATGAATTTAAACAAGACAAAAACATTTTAGATTTACTAAAAAAATCAAAAAATGATAAAATTAAAAACGCAGTTATACAAATACTTGAAAATACTTAATTGAAAAATTTTTCATACTTTTTTTGTTTCGACAAAACGACATATCAAAATATTAATATTGAAAAATTTAAACAAGTTTCTTATATTTTTTCATAATTATGTAAAGATTTAAGTATTTCAGGCTCTTAATAACAACTTACATTTATAAAATTAAGTAAAGGCTAAGTAATTTTAAAATAGATTTAAATTTTTAATTTATTAAGTTTAAATTTTTAATTTAAAATGTAATGTTTAAGACAATACTAGTTTTTTTACGACAATGCTCGTTGTTTAAAATAATCTTTAACGATTAGGATAATATACTTAATGATTAAAAATTAATACATTACAAACGCAAAAAGAGCAGTGAATTAACACTGCTCTTTTAACAATCTATTGAATAGTAAATTTAGTTTACTTGTCTAAGT
>CALVZW010000025.1 GCA_944372675.1 uncultured Clostridia bacterium | reverse complement strand
TAAATGGAGTATAATACTAATATAGACAGCGAGTAGCGAAGAGCGTAAGTCCAGTTGTTTGGGCTTGCGCTTTTTTTATCGCTGTTAAATAAATTAATAAAAGATTAGAAAAAATGTTAAAGGAGATAAAATTATGCAAAGTTTACCTAGGAATAAAATTGAAGGTGTAATATTTGGAATATTTATGTGTTTATTAATGGTTATAGTTATGAGTTTTTTCAATATTTGTTTGGGAGTTGGTGCAGTAAATGAAGAAGCACTTATTGCTTTTGCAAAAAGTTTTGGGTTAATATTTTTAGTTGCATTTGCTGTTGAAAATATTATAGTTCAACCAATTAATAATTTAATAATCAATAAGGTTTACAAAGAAAGAGCAAATACTAATGCAGTTATATTGTTTAATGCAATTATAATTGTAACAATGATGTCGCTAATTATGACATTTCTTGGGGGATTAGTTAGCGGTATTGGTATTGAAACAGTTTTGTCAAACTTCTTGATTTCTTGGCCAAGAAATTTTTGTGTTGCTATGTTTTGTAACTTATTATTTGCTGGCCCTTTGGCTAGATTAATACTAAAAGGTTTTCAAGTTGCTTTTGATAAAAAACACAATAAAAAAGCATCTCAAATTGCTTGTGTTAGTCAGCAAAAAAATGTAGCACAAGAAAACTTAAAAACTAACTTAAATAAATAATAAATATTAAAATATGTAATAAAATCACTTTGAAATAATTGGCAAATTTGTTATAATTTTTGTGAAAATAATACACAAAAATTATAACTTTTTTTGTACATCTAAACGGAAGACAAAAACAATAAAAAATATTATAAAATTTTGTTTTTTGTGTTAATCTTTGTGTTTTTGCAAATAATTTAACAAAGGAAGAATGTAATATGATTGGTTTAAAAGAAACAAACAAAAATAATGACAAAACAATGCCAATTTATTTAAAGTTAATTACATTAATAGCGGTAATGATTTTTTCAACATTTATTTTGTTTGCTTGTGGTGAAGATAATAGCAAAAAGGTTGAATCAATTGCCATTGAACAAACTTCAATTTCATTGGTCGTTGGGGAAACAGAACAACTGGGAATAAAAATTTATCCACAATCAGTAACTAATGCTGATGTATATTTTAGTAGTGCTGATTCAAGCATTGCAACAGTTGATAGCAATGGTTTAATAACAGCAGTTTCAGCGGGTAACACTACTATTACAGTTACTGCACGGGAAGGCGGAGCAAGTGCATTTGTTCCAGTTGAAGTTTTAAATGAGCCAATCGTTTTAGATACACCGCAAAATGTTTCTTTTGATGGTGAAAAAGTTGTTTGGGATAGGGTAGATAATAATCGTGGTTACGAAATTACAATAAATGGGGTTGTGTATTCTCAAACAATTGTTACAACATTTTTTACTGATTTTGAAGCAGGTGTTGAATATACTATTTCAGTAAAGGCTTTGGGTAACGGTACAAGTTATTTGACAAGTGAGGCTTCAGCAGAATTTAAGTTTATGCAATTAAGTACACCAAGTATTACAATTGAATCAGCAACTGTAAAGATTAGTGCTGTACCGAATGCTACAAGTTTTGAAATTCTTATGAACGGACAAACTCATAAACAAGTTTATTTAAACGAAGACGGTAGTGCACAATACATTATTGAAGATACTTTGGAAGTGGGAACTTATGTGTTCCAAGTCATAGCAAAAGGCAATATTGGTAACAATGTTTATGATTCAAAAACTTCTGAACCTAAAACTGTTGAAAAACTACCTGCACCAACCAATGCGCAAATTGAAGATAAAATTTTAACTTTTAATAATGTTGTTGGAGCATCGGGATATAATTTAAAAATAGTTAATAATGAAACTGGAGCAATTATTTATCAAACAATTAATACTGAATACTATGATTTATCTAATGATGGATATGAACCTGGTGAATATAACATTTACATTCAGTCAGTAGGTAACAACTACACAACATTAACATCAAATTATTCAACAGAATTTGCCATAGATAAATTATCTCAACCGCAAAATCTAAGAATTGAAAATGGTAGATTAAGTTGGGATGAAGTAGAAAAGGCAACTGGCTATATTTTGCAAATACAATTTAATGGAGAAATAAAAGTTGAAGAAAATATTCCAATGCCAACATTTGATTTTGCATCAAAATACTTAGAAGCTGGAGAATATTTTATTCAAGTATCGGCTACAGGTAGTAAAGTTGGTGATGAAAACAGATATGTAAATTCAAGCTTTTCTGAAGGTATTACTGTTACTAAACTAAGTACACCGACTAATGTGCAAATAAAAACAAACAATATTCTTTGGGATGTAGTCAACAACTGTCAAGGTTACACTGTTTTATTAGATGAATCATTAGTGCTTCCTATTCAAGGAAACAATTATGTTAATCTTAATGATACAGAATTTCAAACTTTTGTTGCAAAACCATACACAGTAAAAATAAAAGCAATGGGTAACGGAACTAATATTATTGATTCACAATATAGTGCATCGTTTAGTTTCAAGAAATTAGGAACAATAGATGTTAATAACATTACTTTAAATGGAAGTACTGTTTCGTGGCAATCTATTGGTGATGCTATAATTTATTATGTTTATATAAACGGTTCAGAAACACCAATTTCGGTAGCGGGAACAAAAATTGATTTTGGGTCAAGTAGTTATGTTGAAGGGGCATACAGCATTACAGTGCAAGCAATTAGTACCGCGAACAATGCAGTTAATGGGGAAAAATCGCAACCTATTACTTTTACCAAATTACCTGCACCAACTAATTTTGCAATAGAAAATGGGGTTTTAACATATTCAATGCCTGAAGGTAGTAGTTATTTAGGATATAACCTAAAAGTTGGTGTAAATGAATATAATAATATTGTGGAAGAATCATTAAATTTTGACCAATATATAGTTGATGATGACACAGTTGGTGTTAGTTTGCAAGCAATTGGTGATGGTCAAAATACAATTTCTTCAAATTTCTCACAAGTTATTAATATACATAAAATATCTAGTCAAGTAAACTTAAACATTACTAACGATGTTTTAACTTGGAATGCTGTTACAGGTGCAACCGCATATCAAATTATAGCCGAATATACAAACGGAACAGATACTCGAACTCAAACAATGGAAGTAGATGCATCAAATCCAACATTTTTAAACTTATTGACTGAAGAATTTTTCAATGAAGCGGGAATTTTTAATATTTCTTTAAAAGCAATGGGTGTCACAACAACTGTTGATAGTTACGATAGAGTTTATGATGTGAATAGTAATAAATCTAACCTTGTTAGCACTCGAAAACTAGCAGACATTGCAGAATTGAGAGTAAGTTCAGGTTTAATTACTTGGGATGCCGTTGAGGGTGTTGTATATTATGAAGTGTTCGTTGACGGTGAATCAAAAGGAAATTGTGGAACAAGTATTACATATAGAGTTGAAGGGAATTCTGGAGCACATAGCGTAAGAGTTTATGCAAGGGGTAATAAATCAACTGTTTTGGATGCAAACAATGCTGATAATACAATATCGGTTCTAAAGTTAACAAATGTATTTCAATTTTCATTAGTTGATGCAACTATTATGTGGCAAGCCATACCAAATGCATATTCTTATGACATTCAAATTATAGATGAAGAAAATAATACCATTCAAACTGTTAGTGGTATAAAAGGAACTTCATACACAATTTATGGAATTAATGACATATATGACAAACTTTATATTAAGGTAAGAGCAAACGGCGATAATACATATATTGTAAGCGGTGATTTTGGAGCAATGGCTGATGGAACTTATTACGAAGTACCAGTACTATCTACTCCAAAAAATTTGAGAATAGTTAACAGTATACTTTATTTTGATTATGTTGCTAATGCAAAAGTTTACGAATTAACAATAAGTTATAATAGCATTGAAGATAAGCAATCAATTAATGCTATTGAAGGGCAAACACAAGGAACATTTGATTTAGGAGCATATTTAAGTGGTAAAAATTCAGGTGTTTATACCTTGTATATGCGTTCAAGTGATGTTAAGGATAGTCAATCTTATTTAAGCAGTGCTTACACAACAGGTATGACAGTCGAAAAATTGGGTGTGCCAGTAATAACAATAAGCACGGGTGAAATAAACTTTACTACAATATCAAATGCGTTTGGGTATCGATTAAGTGTAAAAGGTACAGCGGACAGTCAACCTACAAATATAGATTTAAGCAGACAAGACGATTCGTACATTATGGGTACTCGATTTATAGCAGGTGAATATACAATTTATATTCAAGCACTAGGAGATGGAACAAATACAATTTCTAGTGAAACAAGCAGTGAAATGTCTGTTGTCAAACTCGCAACACCTGTAGCATCTGAAGGTGATAATCACGATTTAGAAGTTAAAAATGGTCAAATAGTTTGGAATTCAATACCAAATGCGAGTATGTATAAATTTGAAGTATATCGTTATGATGGCATACAAAATGAATATGTAAAAGCATATACTAACACATTGTTACCTAGTGCAAATAACTCATACTTACCTAGTGGTTCAGAGGGTGATTACAAAATTACTATTCAAGTAATTGGAGATGATACTAAGTACTTAAGTAGCGATATTTATTCTTATGAAAAAATTTTACAAAAATTAAAAGCGCCAGAAAATATACATATTAGTAATGGTTTAATTAGTTGGAATATTAATGCTCAAGCAGAAAATGGATATTCAATGATAGTTAACAATTCTGAGTTTATTGTTGGGTCAGTTGATTCGTATGAATTAACACTTGAAAGTGGATTTAGTGGAAATGTTGATTATTCAATTATGCTTAGAACTATTGGAAATTCAGACAATAAATTGTCAAGTGATTTAAGTGATTCAATAAATGCAAGAAAACTTGCAACAGTAATTTTGCAAGTTGAAAATGGTAAGGTTATTTGGGATAAAAATTCAGTAAACACTTTTAGTGTTATTGTAAAATCACTTGATGATGAAATAGTTTCAAGTTTTGAAACAAATGACTTAACTTATGCACTTAATGGGCTTGATAGTGGCTACTATTATGTGTCAGTAAAAGCAATGGGCAGTGAATATGTTGTTGACACTTCAGGATATCTTAATGCTGATTTCTCAGCAGAATTAGCAGTTTACAAAATGGCAAAACCGCAAGAATTAAAAATTAATTCGGAATTTAATGCTGAAACTGTTGAAGAATTAATGAGAATTGGATATCTCGAATGGTTATCGGTTGAAAATGCAGTTAATTATAATGTAAAAATTGCATATAATACTTCTATTTATAGAGAAGAAAAAGTTGATTACAATTATTACAATATTGGAGCAAATAGCCTTACTGTAGGAAAATATGCAATTTCAGTTTATTCATTTGGCGATGTTGTAATTAACGAAACAGGTGAATTCCAATGTATTGTCAGTGATGAAGCAACTATGGATGCTTACAAGTTGGATACACCAACAAATCTTGAAGCAAAAAATGGTGTATTCTATTGGGATAAGCCAACAGTTGTTGAAGGCACTGAAGATGTAGAATTGCAATATGTATTCTATTACAATTACACCGAGCCAAACGGAACTTATAACGAAGCCAATGTAGTACCAATATTTACTGGGTCAAGAGAGTTCCAAACTCTATTTGGAGTTGGTACATATAAATTGAGTGTTTGTGCTGTTGCAGATAACTGTATACGAAGTGATATTGCAACATTAGAAACAGATTATAACTTTGATTTGTTTAAAGAAGGTGATGGTTCAGCAGAAAATCCATATGTAATTCAAACCTTTACTATTAATGCTGGTTCAATTTTAGAAGAAACAAGAACTGCAATTTCACAATTAGAATATATCAATTATTTATATGACAAACACTTTATATTAAATGAAAATATTACTATTGATAAAAGTTTCTCAAGTTTAGGGACAAAGGATGAACTTAGTTTTGTAAACTTGGATGGCGGATATTGTTTTGAGGGAACAATTGATGGTAATTCATACACTATAACTTTCAACACAGGCGAAGAAAATGACCAAGCATTTGCTGGAAGTAGTACTAACTTTGGTTTTGTGTCAAAACTTGGTGAAAATGGTGTAATTAAAAATTTAAACTTTTCAAATTTTGCTGTTGCTGGTTCTTACACAACAATTGGTATAGTAGTGGCAGAAAATTATGGAACAATAGATAATGTTAAAGTTGTAAGTCAAAGCGTGGGTATAATTTCAACATTTAGCGGTAACAATGTAGTTACTTATGCGGGCGGTATTGCAGGCTGTAACTATGCTACAGGAAAAATTTTAAATAGCACATCTCAAATTATTGTAAATGCAACTAATACAAAAACTTATGTCTATGCTGGTGGTATAGTGGGCTACAATAAGGGGTTAATTCAAAATTGTAGAACATTGGCTATTTCACAAAATCTTGTACCAATTGATAGACAGATAGCAGGACAAATTGTTGGTGGTATCGCTGGATATAGTATTGATAGTACAGCAA
Source organism: uncultured Clostridia bacterium (assembly GCA_944372675.1). GTDB lineage: Bacteria > Bacillota > Clostridia > Christensenellales > UBA1242 > CAKVOD01. The sequence continues at coordinate 8,157 of CALVZW010000025.1, read as the reverse complement.
TTATTGATTCTTGCTACAACAATGCAACAGTTGATGCTAGAGCAAACAGTGGTGAATATGGTTCTTCATCAGCACGAGCAGGTGGTATAGTCGGCTTAATTGATGCTGAAAACTCAGTTCAAGGTAGCGGAATACCAAGCATATTATCTTGCTACAACACTGGTAGTATTAGCGCATTGCAAAGCGGAACACAAACAAGCAGTGATAGTTCAAAAGTGGGCGGAATTGCAGGGTTTATTTCAGGCGGTGATATAGATAGTTGCTATAATGTGGGCGACACATATTTATATACAATAAGTTCAAACATACAAACTCAAACAAGAGATAATGTAGGCGGTATTGTCGGTTGGAACGATGACGAAGAAAAATCAAGTGTAATAAACTCATTCTTTGTTGACATTAAAAATGCGGATTTACAAGGAATACCAAGTTCTTGTACAATGAAACTTAAAAATTCCGATATGAACGAAGTTACTGAAGAAGAATTAAAAGCGGATGCAATAGATGAAAATTCTATCTTAACAAAATTAAATAAATATAGCAAATTTAAATATAACGCAAATGGTTATCCACAATTAATTTGGGAAGCATAAAACAAAAAACGCAAAGCATAAAACTTTGCGTTTTTTTATATATTTTATTTTGAATAAGTAAATTTATAATTATAAATAATTTTATAATAAATAAACTATCTAGTAATTTTTACAATTTTAAATTTTAGCAATCCAGAAGGGGCACGAACTTCAACAACTTCTCCTTCTTCTCTGCCAAGCAATGCCGACCCAACAGGCGATTCGTTACTAATTAAGTTATTTTTTGGGTCGCTTTCCGAAGAACCAACTATTTTGTAAGATAATTCTTCATTAAATTCTTCATCTAAAATTTTAACAGTACAACCAATTGAAACTTTTGAAGTATCAATTTGTTTTTCATCAATAATAGTTGAAGTGCGTAGTTTATGTTCAATTTCAAAAATCTCTGCTTCAATCATCGATTGTTCATCTTTTGCTGAATCGTATTCTGCATTTTCGCTTAAGTCTCCAAGTTCACGAGCGGCTTGTAATTTGTGAGCAACTTCATTTCTTTTTTCAGTTTTAAGATAATTTAAACGATTTTGTAGGGCTTCGTAACCCTCTTTTGTCAAATAATTTTCCATATTATTGCCTCCGAAATTTAAATAAAAATCGCACTTATTAAGTGCAATTAAAACTCTATTTATAATTATATTTGATTATTAAAAATTTGTCAAGTGTTTAAGTTGATTGCTATGTTTAATTTTTTACTATTTTAGTATTTAATTTTAAAAGGTGTAAGTTAAAAACTTACACCTTTTTTTAATTTTTGTATTTTACTATAGTTTATAGATTCATTAAATTAACATTAAATTTTTTTTATAAAATAATATTTGTTTATAAAATTACTTATTATTAGGCAACATTTCATAGTAAAATAAGTACAATAATACTTTGGCTTGAAAATCATAAACTTTTTCATCAGCAAAGCGTTTTATGTCTTTAAATGGCATTACAAAGTATTCAATAATTTCATTGCCATCTAAATTCTGTGTGTTTGTCAAATTAATTTCAGCCATATAACTTACAAGCATTTCATCTGTTAAACCTACCGATGCGTATGATGGGCCTGCTAATAATTTTGTTGATAAAACTTCGCCACCAATTTCTTCAAAAACTTCTCTTTTAACCGCATCTTCTTGCGTTTCACCTTGGTCAATTAACCCAGCAGGTATCGAATAAACATAACTATTAAGTGGATATCTAAATTCTTTTGTTAAAACAACAAAAAGTTCATTATCTTTAAAAAAGTAAGGGACTATTCTAACTACATCAGTATGAATTTTACCAGCATTGTTAGCAGATAAATTTTCTATTTTTCTGCGTGAAGCAACATAATAATCTACTATGTCATTTTCTTTTTGATATTTACAAGCGTAAAGATTTAAATATTTCGTATCTGTTACTTTATTAACATCAATAAGTTTAATGTCCATTTTTATTGTAACTCCTTTTTTGTTAAAACTGTTAACGATTCAATGCTATTTGTTTGTGGGAACATATCATATGCACGCATTGATTGAATTTCGTATTTATCTAGTAAATCTCTAATGTCTTTTGCTAAAGATGTTGGATTACAACTCATATAAATAATTTTTGAAGGTTGCAAATTTTTAATGGCTTCAAGTGTTTTTGTTCCAGCGCCTTTTCTTGGTGGGTCAAGAAATACAACTAAATTTTCTTTTTCTTCTTGTGAAAACTCAAGTGTAGGTAGGACTATTGCACAATCGCCACAATAATGTATAATTCTATCTTGCAAATCATTTTCTTTTGCAAGAAGTTTAGCGGATTCCACCGAGTTATTAATTTGCTCAATGCTACAAACATAGTTGTTGTTTTTGGCAAATAACATTGAAGTAATGCCAAGACCTGAATATAAATCAAGTACTACCTTATTTTCGCCTACAAGCGTTACTATGTCTTTGTAAAGTATGTTCGCTAAATCAAAATTAACTTGTACAAAATCAAGTGGTGTAACTGAAATTGATATTTCATCAAATTTAACAGTTAAAGATTTTTCACCGCAAACAAATTTTGCATCTTTGTAATTTAGTAAAGTTGAATGAGCATATTGTTTTGAGCACCATAAAGATACATTATCAAAACGAGTTTTAAGAACATCATAAAGTGTTTTATCGCACTCTCCATCAACAGTTTGCACTAATAAAGATAAATTTTCTCCAAAAAAACTTGCAAACACAGTTTCAATTTCTGCACCTGTTGAACTTATATACTCTTTTAATAAAGCAATTAAAGTTTTGTTATGTTCATCGCAAATTAAACAATTATCAATTGAAACTAAATTATGACTTCCTGCTTGATAAAAGCCAATTTGTATATTATCATTTTCTTTTTGTATTTTAAGTTGAATAGTATTGCGATAATTAAAATCTTTAGGTGAAGGAATTGTGTCTAGCACATCAACATCTAAATTTGTAACCTTTTTTATGGTTCTTTTTAAACTTAGCATTTTAAATAGTTTTTGTGTTTCACTATTTAAATGCATTATCTTACAACCACCACATTTTTCAAAATAAGGGCAAATTGGAGTTGTGCGTCTAAAGGATGGCTCAACAATAGATTGTATTTTACCCCAAAATAAATTGTCTTTTTGTTTGTCAATTTGTGCAGTTACCTTTTCGCCTTCAATTGCACCGTCAATAAAATAAACATTATCATTTTCTCTAGCAATGCCGTCACCTTCGACAGACATATCAATAATTTCAAATAAATCTTTTTCCATAGTTTTCCTTTGTTTTATTAGATTAATTTATTATAACAAAAAAAATAAAAATATGTATCAATTTAATATCATTTTTTCAATAAATTGCAATAAAAATGCCATTTTTTTACCATTCTTTGTCAATTTTTGTGATAAATTAGATAAAAAACAAAAAAGTATTTATTTGCATTGAAATATAGCAATCATTCTACAATTTTAAATTTCTTTAATTTACATTAACATTTAAAAAAAATATGGTAAAATTATTTTTAATAATAAAAGCAATAAAAACTTTGACATTCAAAACAATTTATGATACAATACGGCAAAGGAAATACAATATGAAAAATAGAAAACCATTTTTTAGGTTTTGTAAGAGTTTTATTAAAATATTTAAAAGAAAGCCTAAAGTTATAAATTTTAATGATGAAGAACTAGATGATTGTGCAATTTATTTATCTAATCACAGTGGAGCAAGCGGTCCGTTAACGCACGAACTATATTTTCCTAAAAACTTTAGATTTTGGGGAACACATGAAATGTGTGGTACAATGAAAGAAAGATGGGATTATTTGGCAAACATTTATTTTTATCAAAAAAAACATATAAATAAATTTTTATCTAAAATTATTGCTACAATAGCAACACCGGTTTTATATATGTTTTATAAAGGTATGCAAATTATTCCTACATATACCGATTCGCGTTTAAGAAAATCTTTGCAAGAAAGTTATGTCGAACTCAATAAAGGAAATAGTGTAATCATATTTCCTGAAAATTCATCTGATGGATATCATAAAGAATTAAAACAATATTTTGCCGGTTTTATGTTGCTAGCAAAATCTTATTATAAAAAATATGGTATTAGTTTAAAAATATATAATATGTATTATTGTAAAAAATATAATACCGTATTAATTGATAAGTTTGTGAACTACAAAGATTTAATTGGTAAGGATGAAGATTCTGTTGCTGAAAGTTTTAAAAATAGAGCAAATGAAATGTATAAAGATTTTTTATTGCAAAAGAAAAGTAAAAAATAATAACACAATAGTTAATCTTTAAAAACGAAATAGTAGGGTAAATGTAAAAAAAATATACTATGGTATATTTTTTTTTATTTATATAACTTAAAAATTTAAATTGTTTTTTATAAAATTATTTTTTTCGAGTTAATTAAATTTTATAAATCGTTTCAAGATATTTAACATAATCACTTGTTTTTGTAGGCAAATGTTTTTTATATTTATTTTTATTTTTTAGTCTTTGTTTGCGAATATTATATTTTTTCTTCTGTTTAAACATAGGCTTTTGATTTGTTTTTTTCTTTCCTTGATATTTTGCAACTTTATATTGTCTAGATTTTTTAAAATTTTCAAGTGCTTTTTTCCTTTTCTCTTTTATATTTTCATTGACAAAATTATTCATAATTGAAACCTTGTAAATTTCAATAATTGTAAATATCATTGCACTAATCATTACAAGAATACTTCCTACATACAGTGTAAGAGATGATTGATGTAAATTAAGCAAAGGTAGCAGTTGAAAATTTATTAAAACTGGGCTTATGAAAAGATAAACAATCATTACAACATTAAGAAAATAAACAAACCACGATGGTTGAAAGAAAATATTAATAATAAAAATTAAACAAGCAGAAAAGAGTAAAAGTATGGCTAAAATATTAATAGTTGAGTAATTAAAACTTAATATGTCCAATAAACTGTAACTTACATTTTTTGTGTAATTATTTAACATTGGTAAAAATAAACTAAGCAAAGTACATATAAGTGCAAGGTAATTAGTTATTGAAAAGTATGAAAAAAAATTAATGTCTTTATATTTTCGAAATCTTATCATCTTTTGACCTTTTTTATTGTTTTTTATATTAGCACTAAATCTAGCATATTAACTTTTAACAAAGTATTTTAATGTAGATTAAATATTTAAAACCATTCAATTACTTATTTGTTTGTAAAAAAACAATTATTGTTTATTTCATTTTTATATTAAGTAATAGTTATTATCTACAAATTATATTATATATAATAATTTTTAAATTTTCAAGTGTTTACATTATATACTTGACTTAACAATCAAAATTATTGTATACTTAGTTGATAAAAAATTTTATTTTCGTACAAGGAGAAAATTATGAAAATTAAGATTACAGCAGATAGTACAGTTGATTTAAGTGAGGAATTAGTAAAAGAATATGATATGGCAATTATGCCATTGTGGGTTACGTTAGGAGATGAAACAAAACTTGATGGCATTGAAATTAGCACAAATGATTTGTTTGAGTATGTCGATAAAACAGGTGAACTTCCTAAAACTGCATCACCAAGTATTGCATCATATCAGGAATTTTATGACGAACAATTGAAACAAGCAGATTGTATTATTCATTTTGTTGTATCAGGTATGTTATCTAGTTGCTATAATAATGCACTTAAAGCGGCGGAAGAATATGGTGAAAAAGTATATGTTGTTGATTCTAGATCTTTAAGTACAGGAATAGCATTGTTAGCACTTTATGCTTGCGATAGGGCTAAAGAAGGAGTTGAGCCGGCTAAGATTGTTGAAGAATGCAAATTGCTTACTAAAAAAGTGCAAGCATCTTTTGTTTTAGGTGATTTAAATTATATGCATAAAGGTGGAAGATGTAGCGGGGCGATGCGTCTTAGTGCAAAATTTTTAAGAATTAAACCTGAAATTATTTTATCTAATGGTGAAATGAAAGTAGGTAAAAAATTTATGGGTAAACTTGATAAAGTAGTAGAAAATTATGTGGATGAAACTCTTGCAAAATATCCAGAATATGATAGGAAAAGAGTATTTATCACACATACACCAATTGATAAAACTATTTGTGAACAAGTAAAAGAAAAATTAAAGGGTAAATTCGATAATATTTATGAAACTAATGCTGGTGCAACAATTGCTAGCCATTGTGGATTAGATACTTTAGGTATTTTGTTTATAGCAAAATAAAATAAGTGAAATAAATAAAACAAATTATAAAAAAAACTGCAAACTTTTTTGCAGTTTTTTTTGTGTTATTAAGTTTTTTTTATAAAGTTTAATTATTTTTTTAAATATAAATTTAAATTTTTAATTTATCAAATTTATTTAGATAGTTCATCATCATTATTTTTTTCTTTTGGTTTGTCTAAATCAATAAATAACAACTTAGATCGTTTTTTAATTGTATTTTTTAATTTTATACATTCAGGATGTGATGCTTCTTTTTTATCTAAAAATTCGTATTCTTTTTTTATAAAAATTTTATCGTGCTTTGTTGGCAAAAAAAATTGCTTTATAATAGTTTTATTACATTCGTTTTTTAAACGAATTAACGGCAAATATAAAAATGCGTGCTCGTTAATTTTCATCCCTTTAAGGTCGTTATTAGAATTGCTTTTCAAGTGCTGTAAGATTTTATATTTTATTTGGTCATTATAATTTTTAAGTTGTAATAAAGCTTTATTTTCTTTTTGTTTAAATTTTTTATGTAAATAAAATTTCATATTATCTCCTTAATTTTTCTAATTATTTGTTGTTAAAAATTTTTTAGTAATTAAATTTAAAGAATTATATCATAAATTTATGATATTGTCAAATATGCAAAAAAGTAAAAGATTGTTATAAAAGTATAAAAATTAAAAAACAGTTATTTTGTTAAGATTGTATTCATAATATAAAATTAAGGAAAAATATGAAAAAGCAAATTTTATTTATAGTTTTATTCGTAATAATATTTAGTGGTTTAATGGCTTTTATAGGTTCTAAACAAACTGTGCAACTATCTTCACCACGAAGCACATTGACAGTAGTTTTGGATGCTGGACACGGTGGAATTGATGTGGGTGCAGTCGGAAGAAGCGGAACATTGGAAAGCGATTTAAATTTAGTATATTGTAAAAAATTAAAAAAAATAATGGAAGAGTATGGAATGAATGTAATAATGACAAGAGAAGATGAAAATGGATTATATAGCGAATATAAAAACGGTTTTAAAATGGAAGATATGCGTAAGCGTAGAGAAATAGTGCAAAATGCAAATCCAGATGTAGTTATTAGTATTCATATGAATAAATTTGCAGTATCATCATCTCGAGGGGCACAAGTTTTTTATGATGATGAAAATGGAAGCGGGAAAGAACTTGCGGAAGTTATGCAAAAAGTTTTTATTGAAAACTTGCCCTACGCAAGAAAGGAAGCAAAAAGTGCAGATTTATATATGCTTAAATGTGTATCATCCCCATCAATATTAATTGAATGTGGATATTTATCTAATGCCGAAGAAGAAAAATTATTAACTGAAGAAGATTACATTAATAAACTATGTTATTTAATAGTTGCAAGTGTGTTATCAGTTATTCAAAAATAATTGCAACATATATCGTTAATAAAATATTGCAACTAAAAAAAAATTAAATTACTACAAATAAATAACAATTAATTATTATTTTAAGAAACAATAAAACATAATATTATTAAAAACAAATACTAAAAATAAAAAGTATTTAATATAAATAAAAAATGGTTTAAATAAAAATACATAAAATACTAGTAATAATGTAATAAATGTGATATAATAATATTTAACAATGAATACTTATAAAGATTTATTGTTAAATATTTTTTATTATTTTGCGAAGAAAATTTAAAATAAATTAGTAAATAAAAAACAAATAATAAAAGTTAAATTTAATAAATTATAAATATAATTTTAAAATTTGGTGTTTTGCTATAAAGTAGTTAAACAAAAATGTTCTCGTAGCTCAGCAGGATAGAGCACTTCCCTCCTAAGGAAGGGGTCGGGCGTTCGAATCGCCCCGAGAACACCACTAGTCAAAT
>CALVZW010000024.1 GCA_944372675.1 uncultured Clostridia bacterium | reverse complement strand
ATTGTTCCATTAATAATTGTCTGCGAACGATTAGTAGATTGACAACTACTTGCAGTATCTACTATTATTGCTATACTAAAATTGAATGTGTTTGATACGCTTTCTGCATTTTCATAATTAAAGTATTTTAAAAACTCAAATACATTTAAGGTTATTCCTTTTGCTAATGGTGATGGACTACTACTTTCACCTGATATTGAATAAAATTCGTTTGTTGTTCCTGTTGATACCATCGCTGACATTTTACCATTTGACAAATTATATTCATTCGTTCCAAATGAAATTGAACCTTGATTTACATTACTAAAATCATAAATTAATTTTACATAATACTGATTAAATAAATTTTGAGTTGGTATGGATAAATTTAATGTTAAATTGCTAATATCAACAACTGCACCCGCATCATTTACATAAGATAATGTATTATTTTCTCCAACCTGCCCTTCATACTTAAGTTGCAACCCATTATCTAGTGCTATAGATGGCGATTCTAAGTCAAATGTAACCGAACCTATTGCAGTTTTTTGTGCAAATAGTTGACTTGTTGTAAAACCTATTACTAACACAATTGCCGACAAAAACAAAATTATTAAAGAGAAAAACAATGCAAAATTTTGCTTGTTGTTCATTTTTGCAACTAATATATTAGTATATTGCTTTAAACATTTATCTTTAGAATCTGTGATTTGATTTTTTAAATAATCTTTAGTGTTTTTCATTTTATCACCACTGTTTGCATGATTAAATCTAGCAAAATCAATGGTGGCAATTCGTGCAGTTTCCCTTTCTTCTTTATTTTTATTTTTTTTACACAAACTTTTTTCTATAACTTCTTTAGTTTTTAAGTCATTATCCTTTTTTAAGTTGTTTAAATTAGTTTGTGATATGTTTGTTTCATTTTGCAAACTGTTACTTTGGTTTGCATTATTATTTTTTAAATTTCTAGTTGTAGTAGTAGATAGTGTACTATCTACCCCCCCCCCCCCCCTAGTATTTTATTCTTTTGTATTTTCATAATCTTGCACTCCTTTATTCATTATATATAGTATAACACAAATAAATTTTTTTAGTCAATTATTTTTACTTATTATTTTTTTAATAAAATATTAAAGATTACACTATAAAAAAAATAGCATTTATTCAAATGACTATTTTTTTTAAATTAAACATTTTGTATATTATAATTAAATGAACCAAATTAATTTTAAAACAATAAGTTTTTATCAAATTTTTCTAAAAATTCGTTTCTAAAATCCATTAACCTGTCATTGCGTATTGCATCTTTTATTTGTTCCATAAGGTTACATAAGAAATGTATATTATGAATTGATAACAATGTTCCGCCTAATGTTTCGTCAGCATTAATTAAATGTCTAACATAAGCACGAGTAAAGTTTTTGCAAGTGTAACAATTACAATGTGGGTCAATAGGTGTAAAATCTTCTTTATATTTTGCGTTACGAATAACCAATCTTCCCATACTTGTTATTGCACTTCCAGTTCTAGCAATACGCGTCGGTTGTACACAGTCAAACATATCTATTCCACGGATGACTCCTTCAATTAAACAATCTGGACTGCCGTGTCCCATTAAGTATCTTGGTATGTCTTTTGGTATGTGTGGCATCATAATATCTATGCAATGGTATTTTTGTTGTTTTGACTCACCCACACCAAATCCACCTAATGCGATACCATCACTTGCATAGGGTAGACATTCTTCCAAACTTGCTAATCTTAAATCATCAAACATATTACCTTGCACAATTGGAAATAATGCTTGTTTATCATTTTTATGAGCATCAAAACATCTTTTTAACCACAAATGAGTTATTCTATCCGATTCCTTACAAAGATTGTAACTATCGCCATACTCAGTACTTGAATCAAATGCCATAATAATATCAGCACCTAAATCATTTTGTATTTGTATTGCTTTTTCAGGAGTTAAAAATTTCTTTTCACCGCTAATATGCGAACGGAATTCAACGCCTTCTTCATTTCGCTTTTTCATAGTTGTTAAGGCAAAAACTTGATAGCCACCACTATCTGTCAAAATTGGTTTGTGCCAATTCATAAAATCGTGCAATCCACCTACTTTTTTGACAATTTCTTCACCTGGTCTTAAAAATAAGTGATATGTGTTTGCAAGTATTATTTGTGCACCACACTCTTCAACTTGCTTTGGTGTCATTGCCTTAACTGTTGCTTGCGTCCCAACTGGCATATAAACAGGTGTTTCAATTACTCCGTGCGGAGTTGTAAGTTTACCAATTCTTGCGCCAGTTTGTGCGCATTCATGTACTACTTCAAAACTAAAATTTTTATTTTTTTCTCTCATTATTAATCCTTTTGTTATTCTTCATTATTATTTGCTATTAATTTTTCTAATTCTTCAAGTTCTTCTTTTTTATCTCCAGATAAGGCAATACCCAAATGCTCATATGCTCTTGGCATTGCAACCCGTCCTCTTGATGTTCTTGCAATAAAACCAAGTTGTAATAGATAAGGTTCAAATACATCTTCAATTGTATTGGCTTCTTCGCCTGTTGAAGCAGACAAAGTATCAAGCCCAACTGGACCACCATTAAATTTTTCAATAATTGTTGTCAAAATTCTTCTGTCGGTGTAATCTAATCCTAATTCATCTACTTCCATCATATCAAGTGCTTTTCTTGCCATTTCAATGTTAATTACACCTTGTCCAACCACTTCGGCAAAATCTCTTACTCTTTTTAAAAGCCTATTTGCAAGTCTTGGAGTTCCACGAGAACGGCGGGCAATTTCAATACTTGCATCTTTATCTAGTTGAATATTTAATATTTTTGCCGACCTTGACAATATTTCCGATAGTTCATATTCATTATACAATTCAAGTCTTGCAAGAACTCCAAATCTATCTCTTAAAGGTCCTGTCAACATACCTGCTCTTGTTGTAGCCCCAATTAAAGTAAACGGTTGAATTTTTAATCTCATACTTCTTGCACTTGGGCCTTTACCAACAACAAAATCAAGGGCAAAATCTTCCATTGCTGGATATAAAATTTCTTCGACTGCCCTATTTAATCGGTGTATTTCATCAATAAACAACACATCATTTTTACCTAAATTAGTCAAAATGGCTGCCAAATCTGCTGCGTGTTCAATCGCTGGCCCGCTTGTTACTTTTAATTGCGTTCCTAATTCTGATGCTATAATATGTGATAATGTCGTTTTGCCAAGCCCTGGTGGCCCAAATAGCAATACATGGTCAAGCGATTCCTTTCTTGATTTTGCTGCTTCAATGTAAACACTAAGATTTTTCTTAAGTTTTTCTTGCCCTACATATTCATTTAAATTAGTTGGTCTTAAACTATTTTCAACATCAACATCAGATAATTTTTTTGTGCTAGTTATAAATCTATTATCATCATAATCCATATTATTACCCTATTTTTAAGTATTCAAATTTTGCAAACACTTACCCACAATTTCTTCTGCCGTTTTGCATTCATTTGCATATTTTTTTACTAAATTTGTTGCTTGCGAAACAGGAATTCCTAGCGATACTAACAAATCAATTGCATCGGTAACATCTTGATTAATAACATACGCACTTTCATCCACACTTGCTTGCAAAGTAAATGCCCCTATTGCGTCCATTTTGTCCTTTAGTTCAAGCACAATTCTTTCTGCTGTCTTTTTGCCAATGCCTTTTGCTTTTGATAAAGTATTTACATCTCCATTAATTATGCAAGAAACTAAATTAGGATAAGATTGACTTGATAATATTACTAAGGCACTTTTTGCCCCTATTCCACTAACTGTCGTCAACTTGTTAAATAAATCTTTTTCTTCAATAGTTGAAAAACCGAACAAAGATATTCCATCTTCTCTAACTAAAAGCACTGTATGTAATCTAACAGTTTCGTTTAAATTTGGCAATTGAACTAATGTATTATTAGAAATATTTACTTCATATCCTAACCCATTGTTTTCAATTATTGCTGTGCCTTCGTATTTTGCAACAACTTTACCTTCAATAAAATTTATCATAATTACTTTTTCCTTAATACACTACAATTAGCACGAGTCATAAAAATTAAGGTTTTTTTGCCATACTTTATTTCATCGACAAAACCAAACTTACTAACAAAATTAATTGCTTTCGCATTGTAATCACAAGCAAAAATAATTTTTGGTATATGTGAAAAAGTATTTAATGCAGATTTTAACAAATTACTACCAATTTTTTTACCTTGGTATGCCTTATCTACTATAATATCTTCAATATATAAAACTGTTTCGCCATCACCAATACATCTAATTGCCCCCACTGGCCTTGAACCATCCCACGCATAATTTACAAATAATGAATTGTTGAACGCACGAACTAAGTTAGTAGTTTTTGCTTTTTCTTCCATTCCACAATTAATGAATAATTCATTTAATGCCTTTGAAGATGGTTGAAGTTGATTGTAATCTATCATAATTCACCTCTCAATTTATTTTATTAAATTGTCAACAAGAACTTGATTGGTTTGTCCATGACATATTGCAACAGCCAAAGCATCGGCTGCGTCATCAGGTCTTGGTATATCTTTTAAGTTCAGTATACTTTTAGTCATATATTGCATCTGGTGCTTGTCGGCACTACCTGTTCCAGTTAATGCAAGTTTTATTTGCATTGGCGTGTATTCATATATGTTTTTCATCCTTTGATAACACGCAAGCAAAATTACACCTCTTGCGTGGCTAACAGGAATACCTGTTGTTATGTTTTTCATAAAAAACAATTCTTCAATTGCAATGGCATCAGGTTTAAACTTTGTAATTAATGCGTCAACTGAATGATAAATTTTCAACAATCTTTCAGGAAATATATCTTCCTTTGGTGTGGAAATTATACCGTAATCAACTGCTTCAAAATTGTAATTTACTTTTTCAACAACCCCAAATCCTATCGTTGCTAAACCAGGGTCAATACCCAAAATTCTCATTACTACACCTAATATTTAACATTGTGATAATATTCTTGTATATCATCATTGTCGTCAAGTTTATCAAGTAATTTTTCAAAATTTTCAATTTTGCTTTCATCTAATTCAATAAGATTTTGTGGAACTCTTTCAACTTGTGATGATAACACCTTGTATCCTTGTTCTTCAAGTGCTTTTGCTACATCTAACACATTTGATGGTTCAGTGTAAATAACAAATGTATTTTCTTCTTGTTTAAAATCTTGCACTCCATCAATTAATATGCACGCTTCTTCAAGTGCATTTAAGTCAACATCAATACTATCAACTACAACAACACCCAATCTATCAAACATAAAAAGCACGCAATTTGTTGTACCCATAGAGCCACCGCTTTTTTCAAAGATATGTCTCACATCTCCGGCTGTTCTATTTTTGTTGTCAGTTAATGCTTCAATTACAAATGCTGAACCTGCTGGTCCATAACATTCATAAACAACTTCTTCATAATTGTTTTTATCACCCATTCCAGAAGCATTTTTTATGCTTCGAGCAATGTTATCATTTGGCATATTATATTGTTTTGCCTTTGCAATTGCTGCTGCTAATCTTGTATTTAAATTAGGGTCAGCACTTCCGCCAATTTTTACAGCAACTGAAATTTCTCTACCTATTTTTGTAAAATATTTTGCTTTTTTTGCATCCGATTTTTCTTTTCTATGTTTTTTATTAGCCCACTCACTATGACCAGACATAATATCATTCTCCCTTCAAATTATATTTTAATATATACATCAAAACACCTGCTGAAACACCAGCATTAAGTGATTCAATTTTTTCATTCATTGGCAATGTAATAATATTAGTAGCAATACTTTTTAACTCTTTACTAATTCCGTTACCTTCGTTGCCAATAACTAGACCCATTATACCATAATTACTGCTTAAATGCAAAGCATTTTCTCCTTGCAAATCAGCAACCAATAATGGTAAATTCCAGTTTTTAAATAACGAAACAAACTCATCTCGATTAACTTTTTGTATTTCCAAATTAAAGACGGCGGTCATTGACGAATTAACAACTTTTTCAGAAAACACATCAGCACAATCAATTAAAATTACTCTATTGAATTCTGTTGCTATTGCTGTTCTTAATATAGTTCCAATATTCCCTGCATCTTGTAAGCCATCAAGCACCAAAAAATTTGTAGTTGGCTTTTCGCTTGTTAATTTTGGTTGCTCAACTACTGCAATAACCCCTTGCGGTGTTATATGACAAGATATTGAATTTAAAATTTCCTTACTTACTTCAAATTTTGCAACTTCTAATTTATCTACAAAATCTTTAGCAGTATTGTCAAATAAAATATAGTCAAATTTTACCTTTAACATTAAACAATCTAAAATTGTCTTTTTCCCTTCAATGACTAATTTTTTATATTCGTTTCTACCTTTTTTTGTACGAAGTTCTCTAATTAGTTTTACATATTGATTTTGTTTGCTCGTTATCAAATTACACTCCATTATTTACAAATTTTGTTTATTAATTTAAAATTGCTTTACATATTAATTTAATAATATTATAAAATTATTAAACATAGCAATTAAATTTATTTTAAGTTTTGTAACACAAATAATAAGTTATTAAGTTTATCTTTAAAATCAACAAAACAATCATATAACTTATTAAGTTATACCTTTTATTTAAAATTTTTATTAGTAATAACTTAATCTTTATAAACTACAAATTGTTCTTCGCCAGAATCTGCACCAATTCTGTATCCATCAAATTTTATTGATTTGTAAATTTCTTCACTTTTTGGAAGTCGTTCTCTAATTCTTTGAACAACTCTATTTTTTCCAGTTCCTAGTGTTACTATGTGAAGTTGTTGAGTAGGATTATTTTTGTTATATTCATTAACAAAAGCATTTGCTCCCCTTAAAAAAGCATCTACAACTTCATCAAAATCTTTTTCTTTTGCCCTTTTATCATAATTACGGTTTAACTCAATATCATTAAAAACTGCATAACCTTTTTCTCGGTTCAAATAAATTGTAGATTTTCCAATATATTCGCCACCATTTTTTTTGATAGCAAGCGTTTGTACTGAATCGTGCAAAGCCGATTTCATCATAATATCTTCGCCTGCTCCATTTAATCTAGCACAACAACCGCAAATTTCACCAATCAACAAATTATATGGACTATTTTTGTTTAACCATTCATATTGTACTTGCTCATTAAGCATATCAACCAAATGAGTTGCTTTTTCATATTCAACTTTATCAATTTGCGAATTAATTAAATCAATTTTCCCAAAAATGTTTGGATAAACTTTTTCAGTTTTTTCTAAAATTTCACCTAACTTTTCAAATTTATCTTGTGAAAACTCACCCTGCATTAACATAATTTTAGCCAACTGTTTTTTGTTTTCTGGCAAATCTTGTGGTATTTGTCCTTCAAATATTTGTTCAACTTTACTTAAATCTAACTTATTAGTAGATTTTGAAAAACTATCAAATTCATTAACAATATTTGCTAACAAACTGCTTTTTGATTGTTCAATTATATCTTTGTAATTATCTATGAAAAAGGTTGCACATTTCTTACTAAAACTTGGAGGATAATTAATTTTCATAAACCAATCGGTTATTAAAAATTTATCGTCATTATATTCGTTTAACTTAACACCGTTCATTTTTTCAATAAAATTAGGCAAATCTTTTGATAATACATTAGCACCAATTATAAATTGCTTTTCGTCATTTTCAAAAATGCCCAACAACTTACATAATTTAAGAATTTGTATTCTATCATTAATATTTAAATGGCGATATTTTCCACTAATTTTGTTGTACTTACCTAAATTTAAAATAAATTCTTCTCTATCTTTATCATTTGTTAGCAAAATTAGTGCTTCAGCCTGTGGCAATCTCACTTGATTTTTTGGTATGTTTTGCACCTTTGCAATAATATCTACCCAACTAATAATATTTTCAAAAGGATAATCTTTAATAACAACTTCAAAATCAGGAATTTTATTTTTTAAATCATCTACATCAAAATTATATATTCCTTTATCTTTATCGAAATATGTTATTTGTTTTATATTTTCATCTCCAAAATAGCAAACTAAGCCATCCTTACCGCTTTTTTCAATTTTTATTAATTTAAAATCTGATGAAATGTTGCTTGCTTTATCAACAATATCTACCCCAATAATATTACTATCGGCAAAAGCATTTTTTTCTGCAATAACACTACTATTTATTGGTAAATTGAGTAAACTTTTGCAATCTTCAAAAGCATTATCACCAATTTTAATAATTCCGTTAATAGTATTAATACTTAATAAAGCCCGACAACCCGAAAACATTGTTTGACCAATTTCAACATTTTGCCCCATTAAACTTACATCTATTAAACTTGAACAATTTTTAAATACACCAAAGCCAATGTTATCATATTCAATTTGTATATTTTTTAATTCTTCACAATTAGCAAAAACTTCATTGCCTAAATTTGTTATGTGTTTACAATTAAAATCTTGTAAATTGTAGCAATTTTCAAATGCTCTATCATTAATTAAATCAATATTAGAATTAATTTCCACACTTTTTAATTCTTCACAATCAGCAAAAGCCCCTTGTCCAATTTCAACTAAGGTTGTTGGTAGTTTAACTTCTTGAAGGTCAACAAGTTCTCTACAAGCATTTGATTGAATAGTCTTGACCCCTTCAGGAATAAATAAAATTCCGTCTTCAATATCATTTTCATAAACTTTAATTAAAACATTATCAATTATTTTCATAGAATATTACCTAAAAATAGTTTAACACAAATATCTTGACAAGTCAAGTAAGCCACTGTAAAGATTTATTATGTTTTTGTTTTTTTACAAAAAAAATTTGGTTTTCGTTATTTAAAAGTACTAAAACCAAATTAAAAATTTAATGTTAATAAACATATTTTAAATATTCACAAGCATCAAAGTATGGAAAATCTTTTAAAGTTATTCCATAAGTATTAAGTTCTTCTTTTGCCTTGCTTTCAAACTTATTTACAATTTCTTTTTGTAAATCTTTTCTTTCAACAAAATCAATTTCGCTATGTATATATTTTAAATCAATATCTGCCATTGCACTACAAAAATCTGCAAGATAATTAACATTTATCTTAGTAATTTCAAATAAATCATTGTAAATTACAGTGTTTTCATTAGATTTATTTTTTATGTCAAGCAACATTCTTTCAAATTTAATTGATAATGGTTCATCCTTACAATCATTATCAACTTTTTCTTTCCGTTTTGCCCTTTCAAAATAACCATTTTCAAATGCAATATCATCATCCTTACTTAAATCAATTCTTAAATCATCAAGTATGTCAATATTAATATTACGATAAATTTTGACTAACAATGATTCATATAATTTTGCAAAAACACTACACACTGGGTCAGAATAATTATTTACTAACCCTCTCATTTCAAAAGTTGTATTGACAATTTCTGTTTCAGTTGACGGGTCATAAGTGTAGGTAACAACTTCATCAAAAACACTTGGGATGTCTTCATCATAATCTTCGCAATCAATCACTTTAATCACCTATTTTATTATTTATCATTTTTAATTTATTTCTTCATTTTTTATCGTTAAAATTAATTTATAAAATATATTTAAATAGTTTTTTAATATTATACAAATTTTAATGTAAAATAATTAAATTTTTGTAACTTTTAACACTAAATTTTTAAAATAATCTAAACTTGGCGGACAAACATTTGCATAACTACAAAGTTTTGAAAAAATAGTGTAACCATTTACATAGTTCATACCAAATCCAGTAAATGCTTTCCAATTTAAACTTTTTGCTAGAATAACAGGTTGAGTCATATGCACACGAATATCTACAAAAATATTATCTGAATTACTAAATTTTTTTAAAAAATCATCAAGATACAGACTATCATTACCTTCCTTACCCGAACAATTTATTAATACAATATCTTTATTTTCAAGATTAATGTCCTTTAAGTAGTGTACAAACTGTACTTTTACAAAATCTTTTAATTCTTGGACAAGCCAATTTTTATCTACAATATCAACTAAATAAAGTTGTTTAGGATTTTCATTAGCAATTTGCCTAGCAATTACTTCACCTGAACCACCAACACCCAATATTATTACATTCTTGTTTTTAAATTCACCAATATTATATTTATAAAAATTCATAAATGCTGGGCCATTACAATCCATTGGCTCAAAATTATTTCCATTTCTAAAAACAACATCAGCATTAAATTGTTTTGCACTTACTCCTAACCACTTTTTCAAGACAACATTACTTTTGTGTGGATGAGTATGATTTATGCACACTATTTGTGGGGATTGTTCACATAATTTATAAATTGATAAAAGCATTTCATAATCATTTTTTTTAACATTTACAGGCAAGTAAATGATTTTGTCATCAATTTCATTCATATAAATTCGGCTTGTTGATTCTGCCCATTGTTCATCAGTCTTATCTGCCAAATATAAGCAAAATTTTGATTTAACATTATTTTTTAAAAATTCTTTAATTTCATCAATAGTTGTACAAACTTTTATTTCTTTTATTTTATCCATCGTTAAACCTTGCTTATAATTATAACATATTTCGACAATTTTTGCAACAAAAAAACCTTTTGACTAAACAAAAGGTTATAAAATTAATTTAATTATTTTGAAACTTTAGCACAAAGGTCAGCAAAACTTGCTGGGTCATTGATAGCCATATCTGCTAAAACTTTGCGGTTTAATTCAATGTTAGCAACTTTAAGTCCGTGCATAAATTTAGAATAAGATAAACCGTTTATTCTGCAAGCAGCATTGATTCTTGCAATCCAAAGTTGACGCATATCTCTCTTTCTTAACTTTCTACCAATGTAAGCATATTGCCCTGATTTCATTACTTGTTCACGAGCAACTCTATATAATTTACTCTTAGCACCCCAATATCCTTTGGCTGCTTTCATCACTTTTCTTCTTTTTTTGATAGCATTAACGCCTCTTTTAATTCTCATTTTTCTCTCCTTCTATACTCTACGCATTCATAAGGGTTCTAATATTTTTTTCGTCTGCTTTGCTAACATTAGTCCCTTGTCTTAAGTGCATTTTTCTCTTAGCCGACTTTTTTGTCATAATGTGGCTTCTATTTTGTTTGTATCTTTTAATAGAACCATTTTTTCTTAATTTAAAGCGCTTAGCAGCACTCTTATTCGTTTTCTGTTTTGGCATTTTTTAACTCCTTTTCTTTTTTAGTCATAACGGTTAAAATCATATTGACATCATAAATTCCAAAACTTGGCTCTTTTTCAATACGATATTCTTCAGAAACCATTTCAGCAAACTTACGCAAAATATCTAAGCCTTTGCTATCATATATTTGCGCCCTGCCACGACTCCTTTCAATGTAAACTTTAACCTTATATCCTTTTTCAGCGAACTTAAGCACTTGCTTTGCCCTGTATTCAAGGTCGCCTTCGCTAATTTTCATAGATAACTTAATTTGCTTCATTTCAACATTTTTAGATGCCTTTTTGCTATCTTTTTGTTTTTTCTGCAAATCAAATTTATATTTTCCATAGTCCATAATTTTGCAAACTTGCGGTGTTGCATTAGGCGATACCATTACAAGGTCAAGTCCTTGAGATTTAGCGTGTTCAAGTGCAGTTTGCGTTGAAATTTCACCCATTTTAGTTCCGTCATTATCAATAACCATAACTTTAGGTGATTTTATTTGTTCATTAATAGGTAAGTCTTTCAGTTTAGTTTCCTCCGTTTAACCTTATTTGTTCTTATACACATATATTCATAAAACTCGCGAAATTTTACGAAAAAAGTGATTTCAACTTGTTCAAGAAAAAATCACTTCAAAAAAATCTAATTTGAACACAATCTAGGCTTTGCCCGACTGGTGAGAAGTACCCTTCTTCTTTGAACGACAATATTATAACTTATTTAAAATTTTTTGTCAACAGTTTTTCATAATTATTTTAAACTAAATTATTTTGCAAACTCTACACTAATTTATAACAATTAACAATAATTAATTATTAATTAAGTTACTTTTAATTTTAAAGAACAAACATATAAAACAATATCTTTTCTAATTAAATTTAATCTACTATATTATTTTTTCATAAATTTTAATTATTTTTACATTTAAGATAATTAAATTTATATAATTTAACATTATTATTAAATTTATTACATTATTAATATTAATTTTTCCAATTTTGCAAAATTTTTAATTTGAAAAATTTATTATATTATACTACAACCCAAATATTAGGAACAGCACTACCAGAAATTTCTATTTCGTGTGATTGAGTTGTCCCACTCGTTGTAAATTCAAAGAAATTAACTGTTGTAGGTTCGCCATTATCATATTTTATTTGCCAAGAAAAAGGTTTTGTTATTGCTATAGTATATGTTTTATCTTTTTCTAATTCTAAAGTTATTGTCTTAGTGCTTGAAACTGCTATTTGTGTTGCATTTACAAAATCTTTTTTTTGTACCATCTAAAATATTAAATATTATTTCAGTATTTGAACCGGCAGGCACATTTAAAGTAATTGTAATAGTAGTTGTGCAACTTGTCTTTTGCCATACTGCATAAAGCACTGTATCATTTTCAAAATCGTAATTCTCACCCACATTAAATTGAGAACTTGTATCACTAGAGTTAGTTGCCCATCCAATAAAAGTATGATATTTTTTTTCAAAAGTATTTGAGTTAATTAAAATGCTCGCTGGTTGCGTAACATTTGGTGAAGTAGTACCATTCGCAGTTTTATATGCTGTCCCAGTTGAATTTGCAACTGCTAAACCGCCAGTATGACCGTTGCCATTATAGGTAATTGTAACAACACAACTAACTACCGCATAATACTTTTCACCACCATATATTGTTTTTTCTTCATTTTGTCCAAAACTTGTTAAATGTGTATCACTTGCAGTAGCCCATCCAATTGCAGTTTCCCCATTTGAAGTAATTATTTGAGGTGATGTTATTTGTCCATTAATTGCGTTATTATAAATAATAACTGATTGTTTACTATTTGTTCCGTTTATTTGATAAAAATTTGCAGAAATTTCCTTACTAAATATCGCATAAAGTATTACATCAGCAGTTGGAGTGTAAGGAGAATTAAGTATTCCAGTTGTAGTAGAATTACTATTTTCACTCCAACCAACAAATGTCCAACCACTCTTATATTCCCCTGTTGGTAATTGAATGCTTTCATTCTTTTTAACTGTTTGTCCATTAGGAGCAGTTCCGTCACCGCCATTTTCTTCTATATCAAATGCTACGGAATAATTTGAAAAATATGATTCAGCCAATGCTAAAAGATAAGGATACCCCTCATTGATACCTGAATCCAATCCCCAAATTTCATTAAAATTCCAACCGCTTGACGCACTCCCCCAAATATAACGACTATCACTTCCATTAAATGTACTTATGGTAGTAAAATCACTTGACTTTAAACTAGTATCAAGCGTAGTCCAACTCAAACCATCATCTTTATTTGGTAAACTATATTTAGAACCAGTTGAAAAGTAACACTCATCACTACAAGTAATTCCAGCCGATTGCCCACTAGTTGCATTAATTTCTCCAGTATTATAACAATAATTTAACTCGCTACTATAACCTGTGCTAGAATCATATGTTCCCCAAGCTAAAATACCTGCAACATATCCTCTGCCATTTAAAGTTCCTGTATTAAAACAAACAAAAATAGGACATATATGAGAATATCCTGCAATGCCTCCCATATAAACATCGTTATTGTTAACAGATAAATCACCTTTATTATAACAACATTCAATTTTTCCCCACAGCGTGTCATTACTTGTGTATCCCGCAATACCTCCAACATTACCGTCACTTTTTATTTTGTTTACAATAATATTAGCATTATTGTAACAATTAGATATAAGTGAACAATTATTATAACCACTTATACCTCCCAAATATTGTAAAACACTGGAATTTGCATTTATTTGCCCTTCTACATAACATTGATCAATATCACAAGCATTTAAACCAGCAATTCCTCCACCATATTTAACACTAGAAACAAAATTTAATTCAGTCCAATTAATACCTAAATTCACAATTTCTGCTGAATGATATACACATCCAAACAATCCTGCATATTCAGTGTTGATAGTTACAGCATTTTCAAATGTGATTTTATGTCCTCCACCATCATAAGTGCCAGTAAATTTTGTGCTGTTGTTTCCAATAGGAACCCAAGAAGTATCATTCAT
Organism: uncultured Clostridia bacterium; assembly: GCA_944372675.1. GTDB lineage: Bacteria > Bacillota > Clostridia > Christensenellales > UBA1242 > CAKVOD01. Next base: position 495 of record CALVZW010000024.1, on the reverse strand, counting down.
TGGAATATTATCAGTTTGTATGAAATTATATCCCCAATAACTACTATTTGTTGATAAATAACGCAAATTGTCAGCATTGTTTATTTCGTAAATTCCATCACTATTGCTATCTACAGGCGCCACACCTTCTGCTATTACATTATTATTTAAATTAAAATTAATATTATTAGTATTTGCATAAAAAAGCATTGCACTAAAAATAAACACAAAAAGCCACGATAAAAGTAATATCGTAGAACAAATTATGTTTTTTCGATTTTGTATCTTTGCACTTATATTTTGAACTTTAGTATATCTATAATTTTTTTCATTTTTATTGATACTATCAAATTGAAAATTTGCAAAATTAAATTTGCTTTCATTTTTTATATCTAAATTATTTTTATGATTATTTTGTTTGTTATTGGATGTAGATAGTGTACTATCTACTCCCCCCCCCCCCCCTCCCTTTTTTTTTTTTTTTTTTTTTTCTTCTTTCCCTCCTTTCTTTTTTTT
>CALVZW010000023.1 GCA_944372675.1 uncultured Clostridia bacterium | reverse complement strand
GTTGAAATGCACGGAAAGTATAGAGATATTAGTACATTTTGCGACTTTTTGTACGATATAATTGATTATTTTGGCGATAAGTTGACATTGAACATAAGTGATGCAGTGGACGCAATGGAAGGTGAAGGTCCAAGCAATGGAACACCACGACACATAGGCGTAATTGGAGCATCAGCAAATGCTGTTGCACTTGATTTAGCGTGCGTAAAGTTAATGAACGCAGACCCAATGAGTATGCCGACGATAATTAAGGCAAAAGAACGGGGCAAAATTGATGGTGTTGATGTTGAAATTGTTGGTGATAATCTAGAAGATTTTATCGTTAAAGATTTTGATGTCATAGTGCCTAATATTAATAAACCATTTGCAAATATTGTTCCTTTAAAAATGCAAAAGTTTGTGCAAAACATAATGTCGCAAAGACCAAAAATTGTGCAAAAACATTGCAGGGGTTGTCGCAAGTGTTTTGAACATTGTCCAGTTAAAGCCATATCAATGGTTGATAAAAACGGTAAAAAGGTTGCTAGCATTGATTACGATAAGTGCATTAGATGTTTTTGTTGCCAAGAACTTTGCCCGTTTGGTGTTATTAAAATAAAATCACCTTTAGTTTATCGAATGGTACATTTAAAATCTAAAAAGAAAAAAAGTAAAAAAGACTAAATTAAAAAAGTATAATAATCGAAAATTAAAAAGAAAAAACAAAATAAATTTAATTAAAAATTAAACAAATAAAGTAATCATATTTAAAAGTAAAAGGAACTATACAATTTTGTATAATTCCTTTTTTTTGTTTTTAATATCATAAACTTATCATTATTACAAACTCATTTCTGTTTTTTTATCTTTAACAATATCACACTTTTCTTTTGTAGAACAATTATTGTAGTAAAAATCGTATTTTACACAAATTTTTACAAATTCACGAGTTTTTTCTAGATAATTTGTTAATGCTTTACTTTTAATCTTAATATATGGATTTTCCTTATAATAGTTTATGTTTGATAATTCATCTTTATGTTGCAATTGGTAAATTTGATATCCATCATCCCAATTTTTTAGCATATTTTCCCAGTTTGTATTTGTTATTATATTATCCTTTGTAAAAGAACAATCTGTATCAAAAATTCCTTGCGGACGAATTTCTATTTCTCCCAAATTTTGATTTAAAGAATTTGGTAAAGTGATAGGCATAATTTTAAAATATCTAAATGTACCTTTAGAAGAAACAATATATTTAGCAAATGGCTTGTAATCTTGCTCATCTACAATTTTTTCTTTTGTTTCAAAATCATAATATTCAACTTTTTCGTTTTCTTTATTTGCTACTGCTAAATGTAATGTAGGCAAGTAATTTTCATAAGTAAAATACCAAAAAAGTTTTTTTATATCAACATATTCTCTTTTTAATTCGTTTTCATTTTTGCAATTTTCAAAAAAGTTTACAAGTCGTTTATAGTAGTTTGTTGTTATCATAAATTATCACCTTAATTAAATCTATTTATCTTACTTAAGTATAACAAAGAATTAATTGATTGTCAATTACTTAATAATTAGTTATTAATTAAGATATTGTTACAATACAACAATAAATAAAATACATTTAAATAAAAATTGCAAGAAATGTCCTTAAAGAAATAGATTGTTTTTGCTAATAATAATTTCTTAAAAAGCAAAATTTTATTGTGTTTTACTAAAATGAAAATTTATACCTTTTGTTAAGTAAAAAGTATTATATAAAAACAAGTTTTTATTCGGTATTTTATACAAAAATGATAAAAATTTATTAAATATATTGACTTATTTAGTAGAAATATATATAATTTAAGTACATAGTATATATATTATTATATATTATTAAATATATATTATGTTTCTTTCAAACAGTACCCGTGAAAACGGTTAAATATAATATAAATAAATTAAAAAAATAAATTAGAGGAATTATGAGTAAGGATAAGGTTAAGAACTCTAAGTCTTTTGAGTTTAACAGAAAAAGCATCATTATTCTCGTAATCATATCATTAGCAGGTATTTTGACTGGTGTTTTTGTTGGCAGTTATTTTATTGGCGGGTATGTACCTGATTATTCGCAATATAGCGAAGCGATGCTCAGAGATGATGTGAAAACGCTATCACAAAGGGCGGAAGGAAAATCTCCTTCGCAATTTAAGGCTTATGAAATTTTTGAAATAGCAGAATATAGAATGTTTACGCACGGAAGTGTATTAGTTACTTCAAGTGGTGAAGTGGATACAATTGCTTCACAAACAATAAGCGGTGTCAAGGCTTATGAAAACGGCACATATTTTAAAGAAAATTTAACTAAGGGAATCAAGAATGTAGGCGAAAGAACTTACTACAATGAAGGGGATGACCTTGTTACAAAGTATGAAGCATCCAAAATTAGTAGTCAAATGGTTGGAACATATAAATCGCCGAAAAATGTTTCTCTTACTGAATTTACTGACACATCAGGCGTGCCAATAACTTCATTTGTGGGTTATATCGTTTCGTCAAAAACGGTTTTAAATGCTAATGATAGTGCAAAAAAGGTTACTTTAGAAGATGGGACAACTGGATATGAATTTTCTTTGCAATTAAACGCAGTAACAAGCGTATTAAATTATGTTAAGCAAATGAAAAGTTTATCTCAGTTGCCAGATTATCCTGCTTTTACTGATATTACTTTAAATGTTATTGTTGATGAAGAATTTAGATTTATTCAAATTGAAACATTAGAACATTACTCAGTTAACTATATGGGTATTAATGCTAAGTGTACTGGAACTTTAGTTGAAAAATTTGAATATGGTAAGACTAATATTATTCCAGAAACTTTAGTTGCATAAAGGGGTTATGAATGAGAAAATTTTTAGCATATATGATGACTTATGTGCTTATGTTGTTTATGGGGTTTGGAGGAGTGTTTCTCTTTACCGATAGGTCATCACCATCGCAAGCGGGCGTTATAAACAATGAGCCATCCGCTATGGATAAGTTGGTAACAAATTTAACAAATTCAAAATCAATTAGCCTAAATGGGCAATTTGATGTTGTTAATGAACAAGAATTAGTATCGCAAATTGGTATTAATTTGAGTGTCAATTTATTAAGCGGATTTGATGAGTTGTCTTTAGATGGTGTGGTTAATATTGGTTACAACGGAACTAGGGAAGATATTAAGTTTTCCTTTGTTAACAATAAAATTTACCTATCAATGTTTGGGGCAAACCTTGTATTTAGTACAAGTGATGTTGGGGAATTAATTGGAGTAATTGCAGGTGTTGTTAAACAATTTGTTCCTAACTTTAATCTTGAAGGGTTGCTTGATGTCAATTCACTTATGAATTTGATGACAAACATTGTTGAGCAAAAGGGCGAAAACAGCATTGACTTAAAGTTAACTACAGATTTTGGTGATGTTATAATTACAACCGACTTAGATTATAACATTCAAAAGGTTACAATACCAACAATTACGGTTGAAAACATTGATATCTTGTCAAACCTTAATTTATCAACATCAAATGAGTTTGAAGATATAAGCGAACCAAGCGATGCGGAGTTATATGAAAATATAACCGAAGAAATTAATTTAGTAAAAGCATTAGTAAACACTTTTAGTAGTGAATTTGCTTTTAATGGCAATTTTAATGAAATTAATTTAAGTGGAGCAAGAAAAAACTCAAATTTGTTTGCTAGTTTAAGTTATAAAGATTATAGTGCCGATTTTACATTATTTGAAAAAACTGCTTATTTACAATTTAGTAACATAAAACTAAAAACCGATGCAAACGACATTTCAAATTTATTTAAAGTAGTTGAAAAATATGTTGACAATATTAACACTGTTGATTTAACTCAAGTAGCACTTAAATTATTAGATGAATTAAAAAATATTGATTTAAATAAAATTGATTTATCACAAATTGCAAAAATTATAACAGTAGATGAAAAAGGCATTTATCATATTAAAGTTAATGATTTTGATATTGCCTTAGAGTTATTTGATAGCAAAATTAGTAAAATTACAACAAATTTACAAGGCAACGATTTAGCATTAAACTTTGAATATGCTAACGAAATAGAAATAAATAAGCCAAGCGGTGAATTTATTGAATTATCAAAGTTTGTAAATCAAATTGATGCAGTAGTTCAAACATTAATGAGTGAAAATGTAAATATTGTTGCAAGTGTTGATTATTTAAATTACGAAGTTAATCTTAACGCAAATTATTCATATAACAATGGTAACATTTACTTAAATGCTGAAATTAATTTTGATGATTTTGTTGCACAACTTTATTTTGTAAACAATACCCTTTATTTGCAATATCAAGGAATTAAAATAAAAGCGGACGAAAATACATTTAATGAATTGTTAAACGCATTGCCAATGAGTGCCGATAAACAAATAATACAAAATGTAGTTTTAAAAGCACTTGAAATTTTAAGCCAAACAAACATTAATTTAATTGATAATATCTTAACAATCAATACCGATGGTTTGTTATTGAATGTTATAACTAATGACGGCAAAGTTTCAAATATTGAATGTCAAGCAAACGACTTACAAATAACAAGTCAATTTACTTACAATAGTTTTGATAAAGAGTTGCCAGTTGATAGCGAATTTGTAAGTGCAGAAAAATTAGTAAATATAATTAAAAACACATACAATTTAATTAACGAACCAATTTACTTAAATGTCAATGTAAATAACGAAGATTTTAGCATTTCAGGATATGTAAGTTTTGTTGAAAACAATTTAAAAGCACAATTAAAACTTACAATAAGTGAATATGAAATTAATTTAACAATAATTAATGAAACAGTTTACGCAGAAGTTTTGAACGCAAAAGTTAAATTTAATTTAAATGATATTCAAACAGTCATAGATTTTGTTAAATCATTAAATATTGAAGTGCCAGAATTAAGTAATCTTCCAGCATTTGAAGTAAAAGATATATTAAATTTAGTTGCTTGTACTTACTTGCAACTAGATGAAAATAGTTTAAGCATAACCTATGAAGATTACAATGTTTCAATAAATTTTGCAAACGAAGTTGTTTCTTCAATTAATGTAAGTTCACCATTATTTAATGCTAATTTAACTACAACTAACGAAGTAAAAGAAATAAGTGTTGATAGCGAAAGTTATTTAGATTTAGTAACATTACTTCCATTTATTAAGAGTGTATATAATACAGTCTTAAGTCAAAACTACAGCGGAAATATAGCATTAACAACAAGTTATAATAATACATTAATTAACTTTAATATTGAATACAAAGTAAAATTAGTGGATGGCAAAGTTGTTGCAAATGTAGTTTTAAGATACCAAGATTACAGTGCAGATATCTACTTTAAAGATAACACAATTTATGTAAATGTAAATGATATACACATTAAAGCGAATGTAAATGAATTAGATAAAGTTGTAGAATTTATATCGCAACAATTTAATTTAACAACAAACAATATTGATACAAAACAAATATTGCAAACAATATTAGGAATATTCAATATTGAAGATTTGAGTTTTGTAAACACAATTTCAATAAATGAAAACACATTTACAATCAATGTAAACGGGCTAAAAGTTAATGTAGAATTTAACGAAACAATTAATTATGTAAGCATTGAATTAAATGAGTTAACAATAGATAATTTAACACTAAATAATACATTTGTAGAAATTGGTGTAAATACCGAGAAAGTAAAAATAGCAGTTCCAACATACGATTATGTAAATATAGTTGATATAGTAGAAACAGCAAACGCAGTAATTAACACAGTAAAAGATAACGCAATAAGCGGACAAATTGAAGTAGTAATTAAAGATGAAAATATTGTAAACTTTATAAACGAAAATACTATAACACTTGATTACAACTATTCATATAATGACGGAAATATAAAACTAGATTTAAGCACACAAATTTTAAATGATACATTATTAGTAGTGCTAAAAGACAATGTAATATATTTAAGTTATCAAGGAATAAAAGTAAAAACAAGTTTGCAAGACTTAATGAGTTATTTGCCAGCAGGTGATAGTAACATAAACATTAGTGCAGTTATTTCACAAGTGCTTGCAAGTGTAAGTTTAGGATATTCAAATAACACATTATCACTTAATTATAACGATACAAACTTACAAGCAACAATAGGCATAACAACACTAGAAAACTATGTAACAAAAGTGAGTGCAGAAACACCTTACGCAAATGTTGCAATGTCAGTGAATAAACAAAGCATATATAATGATATAACCTTAACAAACGATTATGTTGAAGTAAGCAATTTAATTGAATTAATAAACAACATAATTGAAATGACAAAAGGCGATATCTATACAACCTTTGAATTGAGCATAAACGAAATGAAGTTACAAGGAGTGCTTAACTACCATAATAACGAAATTAGTGCACAAGTAACAACAAAGTTGTTTAATAAAGACTTAATGGTAAGGTTAATAGACAATATAATATATGTTGACTATGACGGACTAAAAGTAAAACTTAATGTAAGTGATATTAGCAAAGTAATTGAGTTAGTTGAAGAAATTACTGGTACACAAATGCAAGGGGTAAGTGTTATTGCAAGTGAACAATCAGTAAAAGACATAGTACTTAATTTACTAAATAACATTTACTTAACATATAACGGAAATGAAATAGTAATAACATTAAACTACAACTTAAATGATTATGGAATAGATTTAAGTAACATAGATTTAAGTATACTAGGGCTAGACATAACTAAGTTAGCAAATAATCAATTAAATGTAGCAGTTGATTGCACAAATAACACAGTAAATAGTGTAAGTGTTAAAATTGAAGATATGTTAGCAATTGATGTTAAGATATTTGGCAATTTACAAGCAATTAACGAAAATACAAGCGGATACCTTGACTTAGTAACATTACTACCATTTGTTAAAAGTGTATATAACACAGTTGTAAGCCAAAACTACAGCGGAAATATAGCAATTACAACAAGTTATAATAATACATTAATTAACTTTAATATTGAATACAAAGTAAAATTAGTGGATGGCAAAGTTGTTGCAAATGTAGTTTTAAGATACCAAGATTACAGTGCAGATATCTACTTTAAAGATAACACAATTTATGTAAATGTAAATGATATACACATTAAAGCGAATGTAAATGAATTAGATAAAGTTGTAGAATTTATATCGCAACAATTTAATTTAACAACAAACAATATTGATACAAAACAAATATTGCAAACAATATTAGGAATATTCAATATTGAAGATTTGAGTTTTGTAAACACAATTTCAATAAATGAAAACACATTTACAATCAATGTAAACGGGCTAAAAGTTAATGTAGAATTTAACGAAACAATTAATTATGTAAGCATTGAATTAAATGAGTTAACAATAGATAATTTAACACTAAATAATACATTTGTAGAAATTGGTGTAAATACCGAGAAAGTAAAAATAGCAGTTCCAACATACGATTATGTAAATATAGTTGATATAGTAGAAACAGCAAACGCAGTAATTAACACAGTAAAAGATAACGCAATAAGCGGACAAATTGAAGTAGTAATTAAAGATGAAAATATTGTAAACTTTATAAACGAAAATACTATAACACTTGATTACAACTATTCATATAATGACGGAAATATAAAACTAGATTTAAGCACACAAATTTTAAATGATACATTATTAGTAGTGCTAAAAGACAATGTAATATATTTAAGTTATCAAGGAATAAAAGTAAAAACAAGTTTGCAAGACTTAATGAGTTATTTGCCAGCAGGTGATAGTAACATAAACATTAGTGCAGTTATTTCACAAGTGCTTGCAAGTGTAAGTTTAGGATATTCAAATAACACATTATCACTTAATTATAACGATACAAACTTACAAGCAACAATAGGCATAACAACACTAGAAAACTATGTAACAAAAGTGAGTGCAGAAACACCTTACGCAAATGTTGCAATGTCAGTGAATAAACAAAGCATATATAATGATATAACCTTAACAAACGATTATGTTGAAGTAAGCAATTTAATTGAATTAATAAACAACATAATTGAAATGACAAAAGGCGATATCTATACAACCTTTGAATTGAGCATAAACGAAATGAAGTTACAAGGAGTGCTTAACTACCATAATAACGAAATTAGTGCACAAGTAACAACAAAGTTGTTTAATAAAGACTTAATGGTAAGGTTAATAGACAATATAATATATGTTGACTATGACGGACTAAAAGTAAAACTTAATGTAAGTGATATTAGCAAAGTAATTGAGTTAGTTGAAGAAATTACTGGTACACAAATGCAAGGGGTAAGTGTTATTGCAAGTGAACAATCAGTAAAAGACATAGTACTTAATTTACTAAATAACATTTACTTAACATATAACGGAAATGAAATAGTAATAACATTAAACTACAACTTAAATGATTATGGAATAGATTTAAGTAACATAGATTTAAGTATACTAGGGCTAGACATAACTAAGTTAGCAAATAATCAATTAAATGTAGCAGTTGATTGCACAAATAACACAGTAAATAGTGTAAGTGTTAAAATTGAAGATATGTTAGCAATTGATGTTAAGATATTTGGCAATTTACAAGCAATTAACGAAAATACAAGCGGATACCTTGACTTAGTAACATTACTACCATTTGTTAAGACAATCTTTAACACTTATTTATCAAATGGAATAAGTGGAAAAGTGGAAGTAAACATTCCACAAATAGAGCAAGTTGTTGGAAGTGTTGTTGTTGATTACAAAATAAACTTTAACAATGGACTACTTGGACATTTCGAAACTACGATTTTAGGTAAAGTAGTTAAAATAGATATTGCAGACAACAAAATATACTTACAAATTGATGATTTTAAATACTACTTTGCATTTAATGAAATTGATGAAATTATCAATACAATTTGTGAAAAATTTAACCTTAATATTGATAGCAATGTAACATTTTATTATTATTTAGGCAATTTAAAAATTGAAGTTTTAAATGATAATGAATTGCAAATTGCTTACAATGACTTTACATTGTATTTATCAAAAGCAAATGATATTGTTTTAAATGTTGAATACAATGGCAATGCAATTTCTTTAACTATTAAAAATGGTCTAAACAAAATTGACGAAGTTACAAATGATTACTTACACATTGATAGTTTACTTAACAAAGTATTTAACATTTACGATTTAGTTAATAATGGCAATGTTCAAATAAATATTAATACTAACATTCAAGGTCAAGAAGTAGATATTGTTGCAAATATTAATTTTGAACAATTTATGTTGACACAAAACATTAATGATTTGGTTGTTGATGCACAAGTGAACTTATTAAATAAAGTTGCACAAGTTAAGTTCTTAAATTCAACTGTTTATTTAAGTGTTGACGGCTTAAATGTAAAATTTAATATTAATGATATTGATTTAATCATGCAATTTATTAACAAGCATTTTGGTGAATTAAACTTAAATAATCAAGATATTGATTTAAATACTTTGATAAAATTCATTGCTTCAACTGAAGATAGTTTAAGTTTAAATCTTAATGAATTTGGTTCAATTAATATGTTATTTAATAATGACATATTAAGGAATATTGTTTATGAATTTAATGAATACACAATTAATATTGAATTAGACTATGAAAATCCAAAAATTGAAGTAATACTGCAAGAAAACTATAGTAATATTGTTGAATTATTGCCATTAGGTGATAAAATACTAGAAATTTACAATTCAAAGGCAATATCACTTGATGCAGTTTTAAATGCTAATTTATTAGGAAGTTTACAACAATTTAATGCAAGCATAAATGTTGATTTTAGTAGTAATATTAACATAGATTTTGTAACAACACTTGAAGGGGTTGAAGTGGCGTTGCATTTAAGGGGCAATATACTTTATCTTGACATTTATGGTTTAAAGATTAAGTTAGTTGAAAGTGATTTAGTTGATATAGTTGAATTCTTAAATTCTAACTTCAATTTATCACTCGTTGCTCCAGAGTTAAACAACAATAATTATGATGGCGCATTGTTAATTGATTTTATTAATAAAAACTTTAACTTATCAATTAATACAAGTGGTAATACATTTAGTTTAGGACAAATTGGCAGTTGGGTAACATTTGAGAATGTGCTTGAGTGGACACTTAAAGATGGAACTACAATTAAATTTGATTTAAACAATTTACCTAACTTTAAATTGTTTGGTGCAGATTTTAGTGCAAGTGCTGAATTATTAGCATTAGGACAAAATGTAGTTTTAAGCGAAATTGAAACTTCAGATTATGTGGCTATACAAAAAATTCTTGATGAAGTTCAGTCGATAATCAACACAATCAAATTAAAGCAATATGACATTGTTGCAGATGCAAAAGTTTACAACTCAAACAATTTAAGGTTTGATGCACAAATTGATGCAAGTCTTAGCATATTAAACGGCATATACTTTAATGGCTTTGCTAATTTAACTGGCGAGCAAGACATTGCAGTTAAGTTAGATTATGACAACGAGTACTTATACTTAAATTATGACGGCTTAAAAGTTAAAATTAATAAACAAAACTTAAAGGAAATTGCAGGTATTGTTTTATCTGTACTAGGGGTTGACATAAGCAGTATTTCAATTTTTGATAACATTGATTTTGATTTTAACTTAGATAATGTAACTTCAATTATGCCTAACATTGATTTTGGTAATCCATTGTCATTATTGAAAGTTATTAAGTCGCTAAACTATGAAGACGGTAAATTCTTTATTGATTTAGATGCTAAGTACATTACTAACAGCGATTACTCAAATGTTATGAAAGTTTCATTCATCACAAATAATGGCAGTCTTACTAACATTACTCTTGATAATATTTACACAAGTGATGTTGAATACTTTAATCTTGATATTGCATTTAGTGAATTTACAGGCTTTAATCCTGTTACTGATAATTACATTGATTTATCTTCGGCAAGTTTGTTATTGAAGGGAATTGTTAACACATCAGAGTTAACTAATTATCACATAACAGGTAATATGAACATTGCAATGAATGCTTTGGGAATTGACATTAATTGGAATGTTCCTTACGACATTCAAATTAAACTTGTTGATAAAAAGATTGTTGCAATGGCAAATGTTGGGCCAATGCCTGTAGTTCCAGCAGTTAACAACGATGTTCCTTACAAAGCAGGTGATACGGTTAGTGGTATTTACTGCGGACTTGATAGAAAACTTACAATTTATTATATTGACGGATATGTTTACTTCTATCGAACAGAAAAAGTGCCTGTGTTTGCTAGTTCACCAAGAACTTATGAGAAAAAATTAAAAGTTGCACTTGAAACAGTTTTACAAAATCCTATGAAATATATGCAATACGCTTTAGGATTTACTGACGACATTATGCAAGCAATAGCCGATTCAATGGAATTGTCTCAAAATAGAGAAAATCCTATTGACTTAGGCAATGTATTGTTAGCATTCGACCACAATGACGATTATTACAATCTTACAATTAATTTGGGTGAAATTTCTAATAATCCACAACTTGATACAATGTATGTAGGCATTAAAACAAGTTATGTTGAAGGTGCAGGTAAAGAATATACAACCGATTTAAAATTCAATATGCATATGCCATTTACTGATAATATTGTAATGGATTTAACAACAAATGATATGAAATTGGTTGATATAAATTCTGAACTTGATTTTAGTGCGTTATATAATTATGTAAATTCATATTCATACAATGAAGATGAAGAATGGGAAGCAAGCAAAGGTAATTGGCAATTAGCAAATGCAATACTTTACACAATTAGTTTTAATACTAATGGTGGAGAAGCGGTAAATAATATTAGTCAATCGGCAAATACTGCAATTTCAATACCAACATTAAATAATAAAGTTGTAGATGAAGGTGATGTTCGCAAAACATATCGCTTTGATGGATGGTATACAACTGAAAACTTTGAAGAAGGAACATTGTTTACAAGTACAACAATGCCAAGATATGACTTAACTTTGTATGCTAAGTGGACATTGATTTCAACTTTACAAGTAAGAACAATTTACTTTGAAAGCAATGGCGGAAGTGCGGTTAATTCGCAAAAGTATTTACCAAACACTTATGTAGATTTAAGTGCTTATGTACCAACTAAAGCGACCTACTATGTTGATAAAGGGTATAATTGGGGTGGTTCTCATATGGGTAAATGGACTTATGAAGTTACAAGATATACTTTTGCGGGTTGGTACATTGATGCAAATTGTACACAGGCATTTAATGGTGTAATGCCAGATTATGACATAACTTTATATGCTAAGTGGAATGCTTCCACAACAACAGAATATTATTACAATTGGGAAAGACCATAAAAAATAAGTAGTGAATGCAAAAAATAATTGCATTTTCACTACTTTTTTTGTTATAATAGTAGTATTACAAAAATTATTTGAAGAAGAAGGGTTAAAGTGTTAAGAATTGAACATTTAAGTTACGAAGTTAACAATGAAAATATATTAAATGACATAAATTTTGAATTTAAAAAAGGTAAATTTTATGTAATTACAGGGCATAATGGGGCGGGGAAAAGTTCGCTTGCTAAGTGCTTAATGGGGCTTAATAAGTCAAAAGGTAAAATTTATTTGGATGATGTTGATATAGCTGAAATGGCAGTTGACGAAAGGGCAAAATTAGGTATGGGTTTTGCTTTTCAACAACCTGCAACTTTTAAAGGCATTAGAGTTGTTGATTTGTTAAAAATAAATAAAAAACCTTTAAAAGAATATGAACAAATTTTAAATAAAGTCGGGCTTAGCGCAAAAGAATATTTGTTTCGAGAAGTTAATAACACACTATCTGGTGGCGAATTAAAAAGATTGGAATTAGCAACCGTTTTAAATCGTGATTTAAAGGTTGGCATATTTGACGAGCCAGAAGCAGGCATTGATTTGTGGAGTTTTGGCAATTTAAGTCAAGTGTTTAATGAGTTTAAGAGTAGTGAAAGAACCACTATTGTAATAAGTCATCAAGAAAGAGTGATGAATTTAGCAGATGAAATTATTTTGATGAAAGATGGACAAATTTTAAAAAGTGGTAAAAAGGAAGATATTTTACCTTTATTAAATATATAGGTGTTTTATGGATAACAATGAAGAATTAAAAAAGTTTATGCTAAAAAAAGTTGCTGATATAACTGAGTTTCCCGAGGGAGCATACAACTTGCGAGTTGATGGTGTGGGAGTTAAAAGACAAAATAGCGAAAATGTGCAGATTGTTCCAAAGGAAGATAAAAGCGGAATTGATATTTTTATTAAAGAAAACTCACCGAAACAGGTTGTTTACATTCCTGTACTTATTATGAATGGCGGAATAAATGATTTAGTTTACAACGATTTTCATATTGGGCAAAATAGCGAAGTAGTTATTGTGGCTGGATGTGGAATTCATAATCACACTGAACACAATTCAGAACATAATGGTATTCACACTTTTTATGTAGGTAAAAATGCAAAAGTAACTTATGTTGAAAAACATTATGGACACGGAGAAAATATCGGTAAAAAAGTTTTAAATCCAGTAACTACAGTTTATCTAGATGAAAATGCAACAATGAATATGGATAGCACACAAATGGAAGGGGTGGACTATGCCATAAGGACGACTAAAGGACAATTAAAAGCGGGTGCAACTTTTGTTGTAAACGAAAAAATATTGACACAAAACAACCAATTTGCAAATTCAATATTTAATGTAGAATTGATTGGCAAACAAGCATCTACAAAAATTGTAAGTAGAGCAGTTGCAAAAGATGAGTCAAAGCAAGAATTTCATAGCAATGTAAGCGGTAATTGTGAATGTTTTGGACATATTGAGTGTGATGCAATTTTAACCGATAAAGCAAACATTATTGCTGTTCCGCAAATATCTGCTTTAAGTGCTGATGCGCGTTTAATTCACGAAGCAACTATTGGAAAGATTGCTGGGGCGCAACTAGAAAAGTTGCTAACTTTGGGACTTAGTGAAAAGGAAGCGGAAGATTTTATTATTAAAGGCTTTTTATCGTAAACAAGATAGTAAAAACCAAAATTGTTACATTAAGTTTTAAATGGGTATTGACAAATTTTGCTTTTTTGATATAATATATGCAAAAGAGGGTTATATGACATATAGTTTTAATGCGGAATTAAAATATATTTTTGAATTGGTTTACAACGAGCAACGAAGAAGAGAGTTCCAAAAAACAAGTTTTATAAAGAGTTTAGATAAACTTGATGAACTAAAAAGAAAAAATTCGGCACCTGTTGAAACTTGTGCTGAGTTATGGGAGTTAAAAAAGAAAGATTTGTTAAATGGTAAATCAAGTTTGCATTATTTAATAAAACTTGAAAATGCTTACATAAAGGCTAATCAATACATTGATTTTACTAAACGCACGATACAAGAATTAGTAAATATTAAGTTGCAAGTTTTATTAGTTAATAAAAAAGCACAGAATTTAGAATTTGATGAATATGAAAAACAATATTTTTTACCTGTTGATTTGCACGATTGCAACGAAGCATTTAGATATGTTACTGTTTGGGATATGAATGATTTTGTTTTAAAGTGTAATGAACGCTACAAGCAAGATGAAGTAATTTTAGAGCAAATCAAAGATGTAAATATTATGAATGAGTTAATTAAAATGGGTTACGGAAATTATGTTCAATCGTTAATAATTGAATATAAAAAACAACTTGAACAGGCACAAAAAGTACAAAAGGATGCAATAAAAACTTTTGTTGAAACGCAAACAAATGTTAAAAATATTAATAAGAAAATGAATTATAAACATAATTTGCCTATGAATTATTTTGATGGCTCTAGGTATCCTATTGGTTGCGATAATGAAAAAATATCCAATATGGAATATAAAAAAGTTATGGCTGAATGTATTAAAATTTACAAAAACAAAAAATTAAAACATTATAATAAAACAACTAATATTGTTGAAAAATAAAAAATTGTTTTAATTTTTATTTAATAGGTGGAAAAATGGAAATAGTAAAGGAAATGCGAATTAGTGATGTTTTGGAAATAGCACCACAGACGGCGGAAATTTTTATGGGCTTTGGAATGTCTTGTTTTGCTTGTCCAATGGGCGAAGGCGAAACTATTGAAGAAGCAGCAATGGTTCACGGAATTGATTTAGAAGAACTATTAAAAATGTTAAATCAGGCAATAAATGAATAATAAAACAAAAGGGGAGAAACTATGGCAAAAAAGGTTAGCAAATTAAATGAGCAAGAAAAAAAGAAAGCAGTTGAAAAAGCAAATGAGAATTTAGATAAAATTAAAGCCCTTAATGAGTCTTCTAAACAACGCTTTGAGTCAATTAAAATTGCAATGGACATTATCAAAAATGGTATAATACATTTATCTATTGAAGAACAAGAAACAATTTTAAAAAGAATTGACGAAATTGTTGAAAAGGTAAATGATGAATACGAACAATCACAAAAAGCATTAAAAGAAGCAACTAAAAGTGCAAAAAAGATTGAATCTGCTAGAGTGCAAGAACATTTAGAAAAAGCAGAAAAGGTTATTGAAGAGGCTTTGGAAACTTCGAGAAAATCAAATAATGATTTGATTAATGCAAACGATGAAATAATGGAGTTAGGCGAAGGTAAAATCGAAGAAACAAATGTCAATAGAATAGAAGTTTTGGAAAAAATGCTAATTGACTCTCGTTTAAAATCACAAGAAATAAATAATTTAGCCGATGAACTTATTGCTAAATCTCGTGAAATTGAAAATCAACTCAATAGTTCAAAGCCAGTTGTTGCTAGTGAAAAATCTAAAGTTTTACAAAATGCAATGAATTTAGTTAATGATGAAATTAAAGGCATAAATGATGTTCAAATTTTAAGTAGTAATTGTGCGTTTGAATCTGCAAGTTTTATTGACGAAGTTAAGGATGCAATTGATTTAGTAAAAGATTTAACTAACAAACAAATGATGGAAGTTGATGCCGACCAAAGACAAGTTTATGAAAATCAAATTAACGAAGCAGTTTTTAAGTGTTTTGATAATTACAACAAAATTAGCGGAATGAAAGATTTGCTTGAAGAAGAAAATAGTGTAACACTAACAAATCGTCAAAAAAAGATTGAAAAAATTTTCAATAATATGTCATTAATGAATGATATTGTTGAGCAAGTTGAAAAGACAAAATCAGTAAATGAAGAAATCGCTAATCAAGTTGTAGTTGCAAAAGAAAAAATAGATGAAATAACTAACGCATCAAAAAATGCTTCAGCATTTTTAAATGAACTTCAAACTATTGAAGATAGTGGTGGCGTTTCAAGTGAAATGCAAAGTAAAATAAACGAAGCAAGAAATAAAGTTCAAACTGTACAAGATAATGTGAAAGATTTTAGTTTAGTATTTGATGAGTCAAATAAAATTGTTGAAAAAGCACAACAAAACTTAAATATGGAAATGAATAATATAAACAATTTCGTAAACAATTTTGACTTTGTAAATTTTGAAGGTGAAAAAAATGATATTAGTAAACTGCTAACAGGCGTTGCAGTGAAAAGCAATAACACCCGACGAGTTGTTGATAATTGGGTAAACGGCTTAGGGATAACAGCAGAAGCAATAAATACTGATATTGAAAGAACAAAAAATAGATTTGAAAAACCGCTTTCACTTGAGTCATTGCAAGCAGAAATAGATGAATTTTCTACTAATGCTACTAATATAAAAAGTGAAATAAATACTTCACTAACAACAGTAGAAAATGAAATTGAGAAGATGCAAAAAGCAGTTGAAAAAGCACAAAAAATAGCCGAACAAACAAGAGAAATTGCAAATGAAGCAAGAAACAATTTAAGTGCAACAGACGAAGATTTAAGAGAATTAGAAAATTCGGCTTTGCAGGCTGAAGAAATTGTAAAAAATTTAACAAAATTCCTTGACCAAGCCAATGAATATCGTCAAAATATGGTTGGTGGTAATGATGATACAGAACTAGCAATTGGTGAAATGAGTGAAATAATAAAATCATTTTTGGACACAAAAGAAATTGAAATTGCACAAAATACTAGAGATAAAGCAGAAACAGCATTAAGAAAGGTTGAACAAACTAAAAAGCAATTTGATTATAATTATGATATGTTTAAAGAACAATCAAAAAATTTAACAAGTTATTTAGAAAATTTAAAACAAGAAAACAACAAAGCATTTGAAAAATATGAATCACTTGCAAATAGTTATGAAAATCCAATAAGTGCAAATTTAAATAATGACGGATTTATTAATTTAAGACATCAAAAGCAAATGCAACAAGCAGGCAGATTAAAAGGTACACTTGCACAAATTTGTGGGTCAGATGTTAACAAGTGGACATCAAAGAAAAGAATGTTAGCATCACTTTTGTGGTGTGCTGCAAAATTTAGTATAGCATCTGTTGTGTTTGGGCCATTAGTTGGTGGATGGCTAGTAGCACATTATAATAACGATAAATATTTTACAGATAAAGAAAGTAAAGTAACAAATTTGACTAAGAATTTTATATGGAATGCACCTGGTAAATAAAATTAACAAAATATAATTAAAAAAAATGATTTAACAATAATAGTTAAGTCATTTTTTT